>DATLTW010000044.1:0-10966 GCA_035533495.1 Acidimicrobiales bacterium
ACTCGCCGACGTCACACTGACTTTTCATGTCGCCGGGGCGTCCCTCCGTTGACATTTCGTGCCAAGGATCCTCTCTCAAAGTCATCATCGCCAACGGATAGACTGACACTTCGCGTCTCAGCGTTTCGGCTCTGAGAACACCGAGGACCTGTGGTGCAGCTCGGAGTGCACGCCGCCCTGTCAAGGCGGAGGTCGCGGGTTCAAATCCCGTCAGGTCCGCTCGACACCCCTTGGGGTGAAGAGGAGGTCGAGTAGCTCAGTTGGTAGAGCGCGCGCCTGAAAAGCGTGAGGTCACCGGATCGACGCCGGTCTCGACCACCATTGTCGTGGAGCGACAGTTCGTTTCAATGAGGTTGAAGTGACACCCGTCAATGAACGAAGCCACATCGCGACTTCGTGACCGGGCGCACACCGACACCGCGTTCACACGCCTCACCTGCTTTCGTGACCTCGAGGCGCACTCCGAGGATCCCCACTCCGGGAGTTGGCGCGAGTGGACCCTTGACTCTGCGGCGAGCGTGGCCACGAGGTTGGAACGTGCAACAATGCACCAATCATGACCGAGCCCAACCTCCCGCTGATCACTCCACGCTTCGTCGCCCACACAAAGGATGTCGCGTGGCCCACCGACGAATGGCCCCGCGGCACTCATCCAAGACAGCTCGATCTCACTGCGGTGGTCGACGAGATGTTCTCCATTGACGAACTCGCCGTCACCCAAGCGGTCGTGGTGATTCAAGGGGGCCGCGTACTCGTCGAACGCTACGCCGGCGAGAGGGAGTTCTTTGACCGCCCAGCCGAGCCCATCACGGCCTCGAGTGCGTTGCTGTCGTGGTCCATGGCCAAGTCGATGTTGCACATGATCATCGGCACGCTCGTCGACGAGGGCCGTCTCGACCCCGACCAGTTGGCCCCGGTGCCCGAGTGGCGCGACGACGATGATCCCCGTCACCGGATTCGACTGCGCGATCTCTTGGCCCAGCGCGACGGGCTGGGCTTCATCGAAGAGTACGACGCCAGCCTCGAAAGTCATGTTATAGAAATGCTCTTTGGCCAGGGGAAAGAGGACGTCGCCGCCTACGCCGCGCGAGTGGCCCTGGCCCACGAGCCCGGCACCTTCTTTCACTACTCGAGTGGCACGACGAATATCCTCAGTCGCATCGTGGCCGACGTCGTGGGTTATGGCGATACGTACCGCGACTACCTCGCACGTCGTCTCTTTTCGCCCCTCGGCATGACGAGCGCCGAGGCGACGTTCGATGATTCCGGTGTGTGGGTGGCGTCGAGCTTCGTGCACGCGTCGGCCCTCGACTTCGCCAAGTTCGGACTGCTCTACCTGCGCGGGGGCGAGTGGGACGGCGCGCAACTCATCTCGCGCGAGTGGGCCGCCACGGCGCAGACTCCCCTCAGCCTCGACGAAGAGAGCGGTTCGTTCTACGCCTGGCAGTGGTGGGTCACCGGCGACGAGTTCGGCACCTATTGGGCGAGCGGCTACGAAGGTCAGATGATCAGCGTCGTGCCCGCGCTCGACGCGCTGGTCCTTCGCTTTGGTCGCACCCCGATCGAGCACGACCCCGCGCTTCGGGCGTGGCGAAGCCGGGTGATCGACGTGCTCGCGACGAACTACGCGCCCTCGTAGGCAAAGCCCAGGTCCGGAGCGCTAAAAAGCGCCTCGAAGCGTAGCCCCTCTTTGGCTGCCCGGGCGCCCGCGGTGCCTCCGCGATCGACGACCGCGAGGATCAAGACTACCTGTGCGCCCAAGCTTTGCACGACGCGCGCGGCTTCGAGTTGACTCGCGCCGCGGGTCACCGTGTCTTCGGTGATGACCACGCGATCGCCCGGTCCGAGCACCCCGGCAATGCGCCCCCCGGCACCGTGGTCCTTCATTTCTTTGCGTACGCTGAAGGCGCGTAACGCCCGACCCCTCGTCGAGGCCACGCCGGCGGTGATGAAACTCACGCCGTCGGCGCCCATCGTCAGTCCGCCAATCGCGGTCGCGTCTTTGGGAATGACCTCCAAGACCAACGACGCTAGATCCTCCATCGCTTCGGGGGCGCAGATCGTCTGCTTGGCGTCCACGAACCACGACGAGGTCGCGCCGGACTTGAGCGTGAACTCACCGCGCTTTATCGAGTGCGCGAGGAGATGCGCCTTTACTCGTGCTCGGGGGTCGCTCACTTGAAGACGACCTCGCCGGTGCCCGAGCGCACCTCGCCCACCACCGACGCCCCGAGTCCGCTGGCGCGCGCCAGGGTCACCGCCGCCTCGGCCACGCTGGCGTCAAGGGCGAGGACCATGCCCAGCCCGCAGTTAAAGACCCGCACCATCTCGTCGGCCCCGACCGGGCCGCGCCGTTGGATTTCAAAGAAGATCTCCGGGGTGGGAAAGCTCTCCAGGTCAATCACGGCGTCCATTGCACCGCTCAGCAGTCGCCCGACGTTGCCGACAATCCCCCCGCCGGTGACGTGGGCGACGGCGTGCACGCCAGCCCCGAGTGCACGGCGCAGCGCCAAGACGCACGGGGTGTACAGCACCGAGGGCACCAATAACTCCTCGCCGAGCGTGCGCGGCGCACCCGCGAACGCTGGTTCAGTCAACGACGCCGCGCCGCTCACCAAGACCTGTCGGGCGAGCGAGTAGCCATTGGAGCGCAGCCCCGGCGAGTGCAGACCCACGAGCGCGTCACCGATCACAACGCGCTCGGGCCCGAGCACGTCGCGTCGCTCCACCACGCCCAGCGCGAAACCGGCCACGTCGAATTCATCGGGCTTCATCACACCGCCGTGTTCGGCCGTCTCGCCGCCCAGTAACGCGACGTTCGCTTGGCGACAGCCGTGCGCGACGCCCGCGACCAGTTCCTCAAGTTGCACGGGGTCGATCGATCCGACCGCTACGTAGTCGAGCATGAACAGGGGCTCGGCCCCCATGCAGACCAGATCATCGACCAACATCGCGACCAGATCGATGCCGATCGTGTCGAATCGTCCCACGAGACGCGCGACCTCGAGTTTCGTGCCGACGCCGTCGGCCGAGGCCACCAGCACGGGTTCATCGTACGTGGACGTCTCGAGCGCGAAGAGGCCGGCGAAGCCACCGATGCCGCCCAGTACTTCGGGGCGGCGGGTGCTTTCCACCGCGGCGCGAATTCGAGCCACGACGTCGTTCCCGGCGTCGATCGACACCCCCGCGTCGGCGTAGGTTCTCGCGCCGACGACCTCGAGCAGTCGGCTCACCAGCGACTTCCGGCTGCGCTGATGGCCACGGGTATCGGCGCCGGGTAGGCACCGGTGAGGCAGGCGTCACAGCACTCGCCACTTAGTTGGATGGCGGCACGAAGGTTCGCGAGCGTGATGAACTCCAATGAATCCGAGCCAATGAACTCATTCATCTCGGGAATCGAATGATTCGCCGCTAAGAGCTCGTCCCGATTGGGCGTATCGATGCCGTAGTAGCAAGGCCACATGAAGGGCGGCGACGAGATGCGCAGATGCACCTCCTTCGCCCCGGCGTCGCGCAGCATGCCCACCAGCGCCTTGGTCGTGGTGCCGCGAACGATGGAGTCGTCCACCACGATAAGTCGCTGGCCCTCGATGTTCTCTCGCAGCGGATTGAGCTTTCGCCGCACGCTGGCGGTGCGCTCGCTCTGATCGGGCGCGATGAACGTGCGACCGATGTAACGGTTCTTGACCAACCCGTAGCCAAAGGGGATGCCCGACGCCTTGGCGTAGCCCTCGGCCGCGGGCACGCCCGAGTCGGGCACACCCATGACGAGGTCCGCCTCGACCGAGGACTGACCGGCGAGCAGTTCGCCCATGCGCCGTCGGGTGGTGTGGACCTGGTGACCCATGAGATAGGCGTCCGGACGAGCGAAGTAGACGAACTCAAAGATGCACAGACGCTGTTTCTCCCCGGCCGGTTCGAGTAACTGACGCGACGTGAGACCTTCTTTGGTGATCGTGACCATCTCGCCGGGCGCGATCTCTCGCACGAACGTCGCGCCCACCACGTCCAGGGCGGGCGACTCCGAGGCGACGACCCAACCTTCGGGCGCGTCGACGGTGCCCAGGCGTCCCAGGCAGAGCGGTCGAAAGCCGTAGGGGTCACGAACGGCGTGCACCTGGTTCGCCTCGAGCACGACCATGGAGTACGCCCCTTCGACCCGGGCGAGGACCAAGGCGAGAGCTTCACTCAGCGTGGCACCGGTGTCGACCTCGCGCGCGAGCAACTCCGCGACGAGGTCCGAGTCCGAGAGCATCGAGGTGAACAAGACGCCCACCGACTCCGCGAGGGCCGTCGTGTTGGTCAGGTTCCCGTTGTGCGCGAGGGCGAAACCTGAGGCGCCCGCCGATCGATAGACCGGTTGCGCCGCCGTCCAGTTCGCCGACCCCGAGGTCGAGTACCTGGTGTGACCGATCACCAGCGAACCGGCGAGCGCGCGCAAGGTCGACTCGGCGAAGACGTGACTCACCAGGCCGTTGTCTTTCACCACCGTGATCTGTTGATTCTGAAAGGTGGCCATGCCGGCCGACTCTTGACCGCGGTGCTGGAGGGCAAAAAGGGCGTCGTAACAAAGATGCGCCACGTTGCGCCCCGGGGCCACAATGCCCACCACACCGCAGGCTTCCTTCACGCGCCGTCCACGCGAAAGGGCAAAAGGGCAACGGGCACGGCCCCAGTCTCGCACAGTCCTTCGGTCGTCCTTGGCACGTTTACTACGCTACGGCGGTGATTGATCTGCACACGCACTCGACCTTCTCCGACGGCTCCGATACGCCCGCCGAGTTGGCCGAGAAGGCGCACCAGCTCGGACTCTCGGCGATCTCCCTGACCGATCACGACTCGACGACGAGCAACGAGGAGATCACCCGCGCCACGGCGCGCTACGGGATCGAACTGGTACCCGGTGTGGAGGTCTCCCTTCGCGACAACGAGTTCCCGATGCAGCGGGGGGGCCAGAGCATGGCGCGCAACGTGCACGTCTTGGCCTACTTCTTGCCCTTAGAGGCGAGCCATCCCCTCCAGCGACAGCTCGCTACGCTGCGTCACGACCGTGACGTTCGCAACCTCCAACTGGCGGCGCTGCTCCAAGAAAAGGGGTTCGAACGCCTGACGCTGGACTACCTCACCCAGATATCGGGCAACGTGCACTCCATCGGTCGTCCGCACTTCGCCCGGGCCATGTTCGAGCTCCACCCCGAAATCGTGGGTGAGCGCACCGACGTCAGTTGGAACCGAATCTTCATCGACTGGCTCGGCAACACCGGCCGGGCCTACATCCCCAAAACCTCCATGCCGATCGAGCAGTTCGTGGGCGCGGCCAAGGGCTCGGGCACGGTGTTTTCGATCGCCCACCCGCTCGTCAACTACGTCGGCGACGACTCCAACGCCAGCGTTGAAGCCACGATGCCTCGAGTCATGGCTTCACTGCGCGAGCGCGGCTTCAAGGGCGTGGAGGCGTACTACGGCGGCACCAACGCACCCACCAGGTCGCTCATGGTGAAGTTGACCCGCGACGCGGGCATGATCCCCACCGGCGGCTCGGACTATCACGGTCACTACAAAGAAGACGTCGCGCTCGGGGTGGGCCGTTCGGGTGACCTACGCGTGCCCGACGAGATACTGCTCGAACTCAAAGCGGCCCGTTAGTTCAAGGTGCCCAGCGCGTCCTCCAGCGCGTCACGGCGTCTGGCCGTGATCTCGCCCACGGAAAGATCGATCATCGAACCTACCGTGAGTCGCTCGCCCTCACACCTGCCCAGTCGCGTCACCGACACCCCCGCTAACGTGGCGCGCGAGCTAAACGCCGCCCCGTCGCTCGTGGCCATCACGAAGCGGCCGGGAAACTCGCTGAAGAGTTCGCCGTGCCCTTCGAGCTCGATCACCCTGGCACCCACGCCCGTGACGGCGACCATCTCGGCGAGCGCGGTCGCCAGACCTCCGCCACTCACGTCGTGCACGGCCGTGACGTCACTCGCCTCGCCCGCACAGATCGACGAGATCTCGGCCACCACGAAGTCCAAGGTCGCCACCAGCGCCTCGGGATCGACACCCGCGATTCGGCCGCCCCGTCGACCTCGCCGAGTGGCCCAACGGGAACCCCCGAGGGGAAAGTCGACCTCGCCGTACGCGTGACGCGCCCCCACGAGTACCAGGGCGTCCCCCTCGCGCCAGTTCCAACCGGGGGGCGGCGCGACGAGTTTCTCGACGACGCCGAGCAGACCCACGACGGGCGTGGGGTCGATGTCCTCACCGCCGCTCTCGTTATAGAGCGACACGTTGCCGCCGATCACCGGCGTCTCTAGCGCCACGCAGGCGTCGGCGAGTCCGTCGATCGACTCCGAGAGTTGCCACATCACCTCGGGGTGTTCCGGGTTGCCAAAGTTGAGACAGTTGACGACGGCCTTGGCGTTCGCGCCGACGCAGGCCAAGTTCGCCACGCCCTCGATCACCGTCAGTGCGGTGCCGTTTCGTGGGTCGAGCGCGCACCACCGGGGATTCGAGTCCGTGGAGAGCGCGATGCCGCGCGTGGAGGCGGGCAGGCCCGGGCCGGCCAGACGCAACAACGCCGCGTCCCGGCCGGGACCGACGACGGTATTCAAGAAGAGTTGCGAGTCGTACTGGCGATAGACCCACGCGGGATCGACCAAGAGTTCGAGCAGGTCGTCGCTGGGCGAGCCGATCGGCTCATCGAACGTCGGATCGTCGGCGCGCAGCGCGTCCAGGGTCGCCGGACGCTCGCGCGCACGGTCATAGAGCGGCGCCTCGTCGGCCAAGGACGACGCCGGCACTTCGGCCAGCACCTCACCGTCGAAACCGTTTCGGATACGCAACATGCCCTGGGTCGTGCCGTTCGCGCGACGGGTCGGTGCGACGACACGTCCCACGACGCTCGCGCGCACCTCCCACTTCTCGCACACCGCGCTCACCGCGGCGAGATTTTCGGGCGTGATGATGGCGAGCATGCGCTCTTGACTCTCCGAAGTCATGATCTCGTAAGGCGCCATGCCCGCTTCACGCAGCGCCACGGCCGACACGTCGACGTCCATTCCCACACCGCCTCTCGCGGCGGTCTCGCTGGTCGCGCACACCAGCCCGGCGCCGCCGAGATCTTGGATGCCCACGACGTACCCGCCGTCGAGTAGCTCCAGGCAGGCCTCGATGAGACGTTTCTCCTCGTAGGGGTCGCCCACCTGTACGCTCGGGCGCTTGGCGTCCTCGCCCGAGGCGACGTCGCCCCCCGCGAAGCCCGCCGACGCCAGTACCGACACCCCCCCGATGCCGTCTCGCCCGGTACGTGAGCCGAGCAAGAGCGCCAGATTGCCCACGCCCGAGGCGGCCCCGAGCACCAAACGCTCGACCGGCAACGCCCCCACGCAGAGCACGTTGACCAGCGGGTTCGAGCGGTAACACTCGTCGAAGGTCAGTTCCCCACCCACCGTCGGCACGCCGACCGAGTTGCCATAACCCGAGATACCCGACACCACGCCTTCGACCAGCCAACGCTGACGCGCATCGGAGAGCTCGCCGAAGAAGAGCGGATCCATCACGGCCAGAGGCCGCGCGCCCATAGTGAAGACGTCGCGCAAGATGCCCCCCACGCCCGTGGCGGCCCCTTGATAGGGCTCGATCGCCGAGGGGTGATTGTGACTCTCGATGCGAATCGCGACCGCGATCTCGTCACCGGCGTCGATGACGCCCGCGTTCTCTCCCGGGCCCACCAACACGTGGGGCCCACTCGTCGGAAGGCGGCGCAAGTGCAGACGCGACGACTTATACGAACAGTGCTCGGACCACATCACGCCGTAGAGCGCGAGCTCTAAGTGATTGGGCTCACGGCCCAGCACCACGACGATGGCGTCATACTCTTCGTCGCTCAACCCCAGAACTCGGTGAAGGCTCGGCAACGGGCTACTCATATCACCCAACTACCGCGCGCGAGCGAAGATGAACTTCGTCTCACGCCGCGACGTGGGCGGTGAGGAAACTTTCGAGCAACACGCGTCCGTCCACGCTGCCGAGCAACGTCGACATCGCGCGCTCGGGGTGGGGCATCAGTCCTACGACGTTGCCTCGCTCGTTGGCCAGACCCGCCACGTCACCACGCGAACCGTTGGGGTTGTCCTTGTAGCGAAGGACGATCTGACCGCGCTCGACGAGGGACGCGAAAGTCTCGTCGTCACAGGCATACGAGCCCGAGAAGTGATTGATCGGGATAACGAGTTCTTGGCCCAGGGTGGCCCCCGAGGTCAGGACCGAATTGGTCGAGGCGACGACGAGCGTCGTGGGTTGACAGAGGAACGTCAGCCCGATGTTCTTTTGCAACGCACCGGGCAGCAGCCCGGCCTCGGTCAGCACTTGAAACCCGTTACAGATGCCCAGCACCGGTCCCGCCTCCTCGGCGAATCGGCTGACCGCGGCCATCACCGGCGAGAATCGGGCGATCGCGCCTGGGCGCAAGTAGTCCCCGTGCGCGAAACCCCCGGGCAAGATGATCGCGTCATAGTTCGAGAGATCGGTCGCCGAGTGCCACACCAGTTCGGCCTGGGCGCCCAGAGTATTCATGGCCGCTAGCGCGTCGTACTCGCAGTTCGATCCGGGAAACACCACCACCCCGACGCGGATCATGACCCGACCACCTCGCCCAGGCGCACGAAAGCGTCTTCGATGACCGGATTCGAAAGCAGGCGTTTCGCGAGAGCCGCGGCCTTTTCCAGGGCCGCAGCCTCACTTTCGGCCTCAACACTCAGGCGAAATGACTTACCGGCCTTCACGTTCGACACGCCCGTAAAACCCAGCGCCGGCAATGCCCGCTCGATGGTGGAGCCTTCGGGATCGGCGATGCCCGCGCGCGGCATGACGTCCACGATGACCGAGTAGTTCACTTAAGGCCACCGTACCAGTCAACAAGAAGCTGTCCGGTGACGCGCTCGTACGCGGCGACGTAGCGCGCCGAGGTGCGTTGGACGACCTCCTCGGGCACCGGGGGCGGCGGCGGCGTGCGGTCCCACCCTGCATCGGTCAACCAGTCTCGAAACGGCTGCTTGTCGAACGAGGGCGGTGCCTCGCCCGAGTGCACCTGGTCGGCTGGCCAGATGCGCGACGAGTCCGGCGTCAGTACCTCATCGCAGAACACGAGTTCGCCCTCGACGACGCCGAGTTCGAACTTGGTGTCGGCCAGCACGAGCCCCGCGTCCATCATTTTCTTAGCGGCGCGGCCAAAGAGATCCAGACAGAGCGTCTGCGCCTCACGAAGTCGTTCGACGCCGACGATCTGGGCCGCCGTGTCGAGGTCGATGTTGAGATCGTGTCCCGTGGCTTCCTTGGTGGAAGGCGTGAACATCGGCTCGGGGAAGGCGTCGGTGAGTTTGAGCCTCGGGGGCACGGCCATGGCGTGCACGGTGCCCTTTTCGACGTACTCGTCGTAGGCCTGACCGGCGAGTCGGGCACGCACGATGCACTCCAACGAGAGCATCTCGGCCCTCTTCACCAACATGGTTCTCCCGTGAAATTCACGGGCGTCGAGAAATCCCTCGATGAACCCTTCGATGACGCGCGGATCGCAGCTCACCAGCGCGCTCGGCAGTTCGCCCGCGAACTCGCGGGTCCAGTAGTTCGTGAGTCCAGTCAGCACTCGACCCTTTTCGGGAATGGGTTCCTTCATCACGACGTCAAAGGCGCTCAAGCGATCCGAGGCGACCATGAGCAGATGGGCGTCACCTACCTCGTAGAGGTCGCGGACTTTACCCGAGTACAGGTGAGTGAGACCGAGGTCGTTCACGTGCGCCACGTCAGGGCCTCGAGGACTCGGCGCCGATGCACGAGCAGTCGATCGAGATCAAAGGCCCGGGCGAGCGCCTCCCTGCTCAACGCGACTTCCGCGTCGCTCTCGATCACCTCACGAAAGTTGCGCCGCTGTTCGGTCGATGTACGAGCCGCCGATTGCACCACGCGATACGCCTCGTCGCGCGCGACCCCTGAATCCACGAGGGCCAGCAGCACCGACTGGGAGAACACCAGGCCGAGTGAGCCTTCGGTGAGATTCTTTAGAGCTCGCTCGGCGTGCAGCACGAGGCCGTCGGCGAGCCAGGTGGCCTTTCGCAACATGTAGACCGTCAGTAGCAACGCGTCGGGCACGATCACGCGCTCGACACTCGAGTGCGAGATGTCACGTTCGTGCCACAACGCCACGTCCTCCAGACCGGCCTGGAGATAGCCCCGCAACACCCGCGCCAGACCGTTGAGGCGCTCGGCGACGACGGGGTTGCGCTTGTGCGGCATCGCCGATGAGCCTTTCTGGCCCGGCGCGAAGGGCTCTTCGACCTCGCCAACCTCACTGCGCGCGAGAAGGCGAACCTCAAGGGCGAACTGCTCAACGGTCGTGCCAATCGCCGCGCACGCGTAGAGCACCTCGGCGTGGCGATCGCGAGCAATCACCTGCGTTGCGGGTACGCCCGTGAGGCCGAGGCGCTCACAGACGTAACTCTCGACGAAGGGATCAATGTTGGCGAACGTGCCGACCGCGCCGCTCAACTTGCCCACGGCAATGGTGGCGCGAGCGCGAATACAGCGCTCGAGGTCACGCTGTACTTGGAGGGCGAAGAGCGCGAACTTCGCGCCGTAGGTGGTGGGTTCAGCGTGCACGCCGTGGGTTCGCCCGACGATGGGCATGTCCGCGCTCTCGAGCGCGCGGCGGGTCAGTACGTCGCGCAGGGCCGTCGCTTCGGCAACGACAATGTCCATCGCCGCCGCCATCGTCACGCACAGTGCGGTATCCACCACGTCTGACGAGGTCAGTCCGTAGTGCACCCACGCCCCCTCGGGCATCCCGATGCGTTCTTGCACGACGTCAACGAAGGCCGCGGTGTCGTGGTTGGTGATCTCCTCACGTTGATTCACCGCCTCGACGAAGGCCCCGTCCACGACCGGTCGACGCTGGCGAAGGGCCGCGACGTCGCTCTTGGGCACG
>DATLTW010000045.1:0-13609 GCA_035533495.1 Acidimicrobiales bacterium
CACGCCGTCGATGTCAAAGATCACGGCCGGACCGGGCGCGAGCGGCGTCTCGCGCCAGTGCCAGTTCTCGTGAGGGCTCGTCGCTGTCATCAGTGATTTTGTCGTCGTGGCCGACGCCACGGTGATGTCTGCGAGACTAGACCCCGTGGCAGGGACTGAACGGCGTACTATTCCCGTCCCCTACGGTCATCACGTGTACGTGGTGAGCGATGTCTCGCTCTCGCCCACCACCGACCTCGCCAGCCGACCGGTGAGCGAGCTTGTCAACTTGCTCGGGGACATCGACGACCCGGCCCTGGTCGTGGTCGCGGGCAACTTCTTTCACCCCGACGCGACCTCGGATCTGGCCAAGTTCATCGAGGCCACGTTGGCGGCGCTGCCGACGCTGCGCGAGGCGATTGGCGCGTTCGTCGCCAGCGATCGCCACCAGTTCATCGTGTTGCCCGGTGCCAACGACCGGGAACTTCGTGAGAACGCTCTGGCCCAACAACTCCTCGAGAGTCTGGGCGTGACCCTCGCCAGCGACCTCATTTTGCAGATCGCCACCGCCAGTGGCGTGCGCGACCTCGCCGTGGCGTCGGGCACCTACGACCTCGACGTCACGCCGGTGGACGCCAAAGACCGCGCCGACGCCGATCGGCTCGAGGATCCCAAAGCCCTCGAGCGCTTCGTCGCCTCGCGCGTTCTTTACCGGCGTCTGGGCGCGTGGGTGTGGTTCCCATTGCTCGCCATCGCCGTGGTGGACCTTTGGGGTTCGCTCGCGACCTTCATCGGGCACCTCACGCACCACCACTACCACGGCCACCTCGTTCTTCACTCACGCGGCTTTTGGCCGAATCTGTTCATGAACCTGGTCATCGTCGCGGTGATCGAAACGATCGTGGCCGGACTGGCCGGACTGATCGTTCGACGGCGATTCGACCGACACGCGAGAGCGGTGAACGCCGACGAGCTGAGTGAGCCCCTCGCCCAGACGAAGGTCGGCGACGTCGAGGCAATCGAATTTGCCCGGCGCGTCGTCGAACGAGGCGGCGCCGGCGCCGTCGTGGGGGGCGCCCCGCGCCTGGCGTTGGCCTTTCTCGATCACGGCGTGTGCGCGACGCCCGGCCCGTCGAGAACCGTGCTGGTCGAGCGACGGGGACGCTTTGGTCTGCCGCCGATCTTTAGCTCCTTCGACCGACTGGGCGTGGTGGAGATCGAAGCCGCGAGCACGTTACAGGTGCGACTCTTCGCCGGTGAGTCGCCCCGCCGGCGAGGCACGCTGCTCGAACGACTGCTCGCGGGTAGCCCCGCCCAGCCCGCGCCCTCATCGGAGACCACGACGGTGGGCTCGTGGCCGAGCGGCAGTCCCTTTCCCCTCAACGTCGAACGACTGCGGGTCCAGCGCCGCCAACGAACCGTTCGACGATGGGCCAGCGCGTTACTCGTCGTCGATGGACTGCTCAACGTCGCGGTGACGACCGTGCGTCCCTTGCGCAGCCATCTGCACCTCGTCCTTTCCATCCTGCCCCTCGAAGTCGCCAAATCCGCCGCGGCGTTGACGGCCGTGGCGGGCGTGGCGATGATCATGCTCGCGCGCGGGCTGCGCCGGGGCCAGCGCCGTTCGTGGTTCGTCGCGGTGGCCGTGCTGTCGATCACCCTCGTGGCCCACGCGGCCCGGGGCGGCACCATCTTCTCGCTACTGATCGCGGCGGCCATTTTGGCCTTTCTCGTCGGCCAGCGCCGCTACTTCCAGGCGACCTCGGACCGAACGAGCGTGGCCGACGCCCTGCCGCGACTCGGCTTCATTGGACTCGTCGCGATCATGGCCGCGACGCTGGGCGTCGAGGCCAGCGCGCGACATCAGTTGCCGAGCCTCGGGGTCGTCGTGGTCGCGTGTGTCGAGCGACTCGTGGGCCAAAACGACATCACCCTGCCCGATCGCGTCGCCGACTTTCTCAATCCCACCCTGCTCGCCATTGGCGTGTCGCTCATCATCTCCACGCTCTACCTCTTGACGCGTCCCGTGGTGGATCGACGGCTCTCGACCTCGGCCAGTTCTACCGAGCGGCGCCTGGCCGAACTGCGCGCGCGAGAGATCGTTCGGCGCCACGGACGCGGTACGCTCGACTACTTCGCGCTGCGTGACGACAAACAGTTCTTCTTCTTTCGCGACTCGCTCGTCGCCTACGCGGTCTATGGCGGGGTGGCGTTGATCTCGCCCGATCCCATCGGTCCCGAGGCCGAGCGCTCTGAGGTCTTGAGCGCCTTTCGTGACGTCGCCGAAGCCCGGGGCTGGACGATCGGCGTGATGGGCGCCGGGGAAGCCTGGCTTGCCACGTACCACGCCGCGGGCCTGCACTACCTCTACCTGGGCGACGAGGCGATCGTGGACTGTCAACACTTCAGCCTCCAGGGCCACAAGATGAAGGGCCTGCGCCAGGCCTGCACCCGACTCGCGCGCTATGGCTACACCGTGGAGTTCCTCGACCCGGCCAAGATCGAACCCTCACGGGTCAGTGACATTGTGGAACTGATCTCGCTGCTTCGAAGAGGCGGCGGCGAGCGGGGCTTTTCGATGATGCTCGGACGGCTCTTTGACCCCAAGGACAAGGGCCTCTTGCTCACCGTGGTCTACGGGCCCGACGCGAAGCCCGCCGCGGTCTGTCAGTTCGTGCCCTCGCCCGCGATCGGGGGCTACTCGCTCGATCTCATGCGACGAGACCCCGGCCAACACCCCAACGGACTGATCGACTTTGCGCTGTGCTCGACGATCGAACACCTGGGCCAACAAGGCGCCCGGGGACTCAGTCTTAACTTCGCGGCCTTTCGCTCGGTGCTGGACGGTGAACGTGGCGAGGGCACGTTCACCCGGGTCGAGCGCTGGGCCATCAAGCGGCTCTCGGGCATCTTGCCCCTGGAGTCGCTGTGGAATTTCAACTCCAAGTACTACCCCACGTGGCTGCCCCGACACCTGGTCTACCCCGCGGCGGAGAGTTTCGTGCCGGTGGTGGCGGCGACGCTGCGCGCCGAGAACTTAACCGAGCTGCCCGTGCTCGGACGCTTCTTGGTTAACGACCCCGCCAACCGACCTGGCACCGTGGTGCCCCAAGAGGTCTTGGCCGCCGCGCGCGAGGTCGACGAGGCCGCGTCGCGCTAGGCCAGGCGCCGCGCGATGGCGCCGGCCAGGCGCACGGCGGCCCCCTCGTCGTAGGTGAGAAACAGTGAGGGCTCGACCAGTTCGAGTTCCATGACTGCCCAGCGATCGTCGAGTCGCACCAGGTCCACGCGTGCGTAGAGCAGGTGCGAGAAGGCCTTGGCGCTGAGCACCGATTGAGCAAAGGCCACGGCGTCGGGTTCGGCGTCGGCCCGGGACATCTGGTCGAGGCGAAAGAGTTGGTTGCGGTCGAGTTGGGTGACGTTGAGCATCGCGCCCTTGGTCATGGCGTGCGAGAGCGCGCCGTCGATGAAGATCAGCGCCCGCTCACCCGCAGTGTCGACCGACGCAACGTAGGGCTGGATCAGCGCGTCGCGGCCCGAGGCGTGCAATGACGCCACGTGCGCGAGCGCCAGGTCGTGCTCGCTCTCTTTAAAGCGCACGGCGTCCATCGAACCGGCGCCGACGCAGGGCTTGACCACGAAGTCGCCGTGAAAGAAGCGCGGCTTCTTGCCCACGTCACAAAAGTGCGAGGGGATGATTTTGAGCCCGTGCGCCTCGAGATCGACCAGGTAGTGCTTGTCCGAGGAGTACTCAACGACCCCGTAGGGATTGAAGAGGTGCTTGACGCTTCGCGCCCAGGCGAGGAACTCGTTACGCCGCGCCGCGTAGTCCCACGTGGAACGGATGACCACGATCTCAAAGCGGTCCCAGGCGACCGAGGGGTCGTCCCACACCGCCAGTTCGCCCTTCACCCCGATATTTGCCAACGCCCCTAAGAGCACCGGACTGTCGCGATCGACGTCGGTGCCCAGGCACGTGGCGATGGCGACGCGGCTCACGGCACGAACAAGAGCGTGGCGTGCTGCGCCCAGGTCACCAGGGGCCCGGGCCACAGACCAAAGAGCACCACGACGATGACGCCGATCGCGATGACTTTGCCGGTGAAGAGCGGCACGTGCACGCGCGTGCCCTCGACGTCGTCCTCGGCGTAGAGCCAGAGCACCCAGCGCAAGTAGAACACGGCCGCGATCGCCGCCGAGAGGATCGCCACCAGCGCGAGCGCGCCGCCGCCGGCGTCGATCGTCGCGGCCAGCACGACGTACTTCGCGTAGAAGCCCACGGTCAGGGGCGCGCCGAGCTGACTTAAGAGCAACACCGCCAACGCGCCGCCGAGCCAGGGTTGGCGCCGCGCGAGACCCTTGTAGTGATCAAGGGAGTGCAGCTCGTCGCCCGTCCCCCCGACCAGGGTCACCACGGCGAAGGTCGCCACCACCACCGGCGCGTAGGTCATCACGTAAAAGAGGGTCGCGGCCACCCCGCGCGCCGAGCCCGACCACACCCCGAGCAGCATGAAACCGGCCTGGTTGATCGAGGAGTACGCCAGCAGGCGCTTGACGTTTCGCTGGACCAGCGCCACGCTCGCGCCCACCACACACGTGAGGATGACCAGCACGAAGAGTATCGGGCGCCAGGTGTCGAGCTGGGTACCTAGGGCCGAGATCAACACGCGCAACAACGCAGCGAACGCCCCGACCTTGACGATCGAGGCCATGACGCCCGTCACCGGCGTGGGCGAACCTTGATAGACGTCGGGCGACCAGAGATGAAAGGGCACCGCGGCGATCTTGAAGGCGAAGCCGATCAGCAACAAAGCCCCCCCGGCGTAGAGCAACCCCGGGCGCAGCACCACGTTGTTGGCCAAGAAGTACGAGATCGACGACAAGTTCGTCGAGCCGGTCGCGCCGTAGAGCAACGCCGCGCCGTAGATGAAGATCGCCGAGGCGAACCCGCCCAGCAAGAAGTACTTCAGGGCCGCTTCGGCCGAGGCATCGCGGTGGCGATCGAAGCCGGCCAGGACGTACAGGCCAATGGAGAGGATCTCGAGGGCGAGGAAGATGACGATGAGGTCGTTGGCTTCAACCATCAACAACGCCCCGGCGCTCGAGGCCAGCGCGAGGATGTGAAAGTCCGCCCCGGCGATACGCTCGCGCTTGGCCCAGTCGTGCGCGACGAGCGCGCTCAGCAACACACTCGCGGCGATCACCACGTTGCCCACAACCGAGAAGCCGTCGAGCACGATCGCGTGGGCCACCGTGGTCGAGGGCCCGACCCGCGCGACGCAGCGCCACTGAAAGAAGGCGTAGACGAAGATCGACAACGCCGCGGTGACCGTGACCGCCGTCGCCCAGTTGATGGTCACCTTCGTTTTCACCAGCGCACTCACCAACATCAAGACCAGCGCCGCGCCAAAGAACGTCAACACCGGCAACAGCGCCAGGTAGTGGATGGAGGGGATCGTCAGGGCCGTCACTTGTTCACCCCGGCGGGCGCGACGTGGGCGATGAGCTGTTGGACCGAGGGCGTGATGCGATCGAGCACGGGCTTGGGAAAGACGCCGAGCGCCAGAATCAACACGACCACGGGCACCATCACCCAACGCTCTTTGGTGGTGGCGTCACTGATCGAGGCGTTCGCGCCACTGGCGCGTCCCAGGAAGACCCGTTGGTAGAGCCAGAGCAGGTAGGCGGCCGCCGCGAACACGCCCAGCGTGGCCGCGACGCCCCACCAGGCGTGGGTGCCAAAGGTGCCGATCAAGATCAGGTACTCACTCACAAAGCCCGACAGGCCCGGCAGGCCGATCGAGGCGAGCATCACCACGGTAAAGAGCCCCGCCATCACCGGCGCCGAACCCTGGAGTCCCGTTAGGTCCTTGATGGTGTACGAACCGCGGCGCTGCTCCAGAAAGCCAATGATGAGAAAGAAGCCAGCCGTGATCACGCCGTGGTTGAACATCAAGAGCACGGCGCCCACCAGGGCGATCTTCGAGCCGGTCATGACGCCCAGGGTGATAAAGCCCATCTGGGCCACCGAGGAGTAGGCGATGAGCCGCTTGAGGTCGGGCGTCGCGCAGGCGATCAACGAGCCGTACAAGATGCCGATCACGGCCAGGGTCAACATCACCGGGCGCACGCTCGCCAGCGCCAGGGGGAAGAGCCCCACGGCGAAACGCAACAGTCCGTACGAGCCGAGCTTGGCCAGCAGCGCCGAGAGCTCGATCGATCCCCCGATCGGCGCTTCGGCGTAGGTGATGGGTGACCAGGTGTGCAAGGGCCAGATCGGCGCCTTCACCGCGAAGGCGATCGCGAAGGCGACAAAGAGCCACACCGCCGTGCCGTGGGACATGGCAGTCGACGAGAGCGTGCCGTAGGCGAAGGTGAGCGCCCCTTGGGTCTGGTGCTGGTGGAGAAAGCCGAGGTACAAGATGCCGATGAAGAGGAACGCCGAACCGCTGAAGGTGTAGACGAAGAACTTGAGCGCGGCCTTGGCGCGTTGCGCGCCGCCCCACTGGGCGATGATGAAGTAACTCGGCACCAGGGTCAGTTCGAAGAAGATGAAGAACTCGAGTACGTCGTGAGCGAGAAAACTCGCCATGGTGAACGAGGTCAGCGCCAGCAGCCAGCCCACGAACGCTGGCTCGCGGCGGCGATCGCGCGCGCCAGCCAGCGCCAACAACAACACCAGCGCCGTTAGGACCACCATCAACAACGAGATGCCGTCGAGCGCCACGTCGTAGGCCAATCCGAGCGGCGCCGAGAGCACGTGACGCGACGCGAAGTCAAACGTCGACGCGCCCGGGATGTGGTTGTTGTACAGCACCGCGACCACGAGGGCCAGGACCATCTCGACGCTGGCCGTGACGACGGCGATTGCGTAGGCGCGCCCTTCGACCTTGCCCGCGAGCAGCCCGGCCAACGCCCCGACTAAGGGCACGACGATTAAAAGTGTCAGGTAGATCGAAGAGTGCATCGCTAGTGCACCCGCGCGACGAGATAGACGATGATGACGGCCACGCCGGCCACCATGGCCAGGGCGTACTGACGAACGAAGCCCGACTGAACCTTGCGCAGCCCCTCGGCGCTTCTTCGAACGCCGACCGCCACGCCCGTCACGGCGCCGTCGATCACGTCGGGCTCAACGACGTCGTCGGTGAACTTGGCCGCGTGCGTGAGGGGACGACCAAAGACCTCGTCGTAGGCGTCGTCCCAGTACCACACGTGCTCGAAGAACGAGGACTCGTAACGTGACGACTCAGAGATGTTGCGCCAAATGAAGTACGCGGCGCTCAGTCCTATGACCGCCGCCGCCACGTCGACCAGGGCGAGCCCCCACTGGGCCAACGTGCTCGAGGCGACGACGCCGGGCACGAAGCCGAACGTCGGGGCCAAGAAGTTGCTCAGGGAGTGTCCGTGGGCCCAGGGCAGGTCGAGCAGTCCGCCCAGCACCGAGAGCCCGGCCAGGACTACGAGAGGCAAGGTCATCACCCACGGCGATTCGTGGGGATCGTGTCCCTCGGTGTCCTCGCGAAAGCGCTCGGTGCCCAAGAACGTCAAGACGAAGAGTCGCGTCATGTAGTACGCGGTCAAGATCGCGGTCACGATGCCCAGCACCCACAGGGCTTTGTTGTGCTCAAAGACCTTCGTTAGGACGTCGCCCTTGGCGAAGAAGCCCGCGAAGGGCGGGACGCCCGAGATGGTGAGCCAGCCGATCAAAAAGGCCGGGAACGTGAGGGGGAGGAATTTTCGTAGCGCGCCCATCTTGCGAAGGTCCTGCTCACCGTTGAGCGAGTGGATCACCGATCCCGAGCCCAAGAACAACAGCGCCTTGAAGAACGCGTGCGCGACCATCAGAAAGATCGCCGCGCCGTACGCGCCCACGCCCACCGCTAAGACCATGTAGCCGATCTGGGAGACGGTCGAAAAGGCCAGGACCTTCTTGATGTCTTTTTGGGAGGTGGCGATGGTGGCCGCGACGAAGGCCGTCACTCCGCCAATGACGGCAATGGTCGCGCGGCCGTCGGGCGACATCGTCAGGACCGGCGACATGCGCACGAGCAGGTACACTCCGGCCGTGACCATGGTGGCGGCGTGGATCAGCGCCGACACTGGGGTCGGACCCTCCATGGCGTCGGGCAACCAGTTAAAGAGCGGGATCTGCGCGCTCTTGCCGGTGGCGGCGAGTAACAGTGCCAGTACCACCAACGTCGCCACGGTCGGTGAGAGCGAGCCCGCGACGTGAAAGATGCCCAGGTAGGTGAGGGTGTGGGCGTAGTGAAAGAGCAAGAACATCGCCAGCAGCAGTCCGATGTCGCCGATGCGGTTGTAAAGGAAGGCCTTCTTGCCGGCCGACGCGGCGCTGTCCTTTTCGAAGTAGTAGCCCACGAGCCAGTACGAACAGACCCCCACGCCCTCCCAACCCACGAAGGTGAGTACCAGGTTGTTGGCGAGTACCAAGAGCAGCATCGAAAACACGAAGAGGTTCATGTACAAAAAGAACTTGCGGTAGTCCTTGTCCGCGTGCATGTAGCCAATGGAGTAGAGGTGAATCAACGCCGAGATACCCGTGACGAACAGACACATCGTCACCGAGAGCGGATCAACGAGCAGGGCCGCGGGCACGTGCAGGGATCCAACGGGTATCCAGTTGAAGAGCCGAACGGTGATCTCACGATTCGACTGGTGCAACAACAAGACGAACGTCACGACGCTCAAGACGAAACTGATCGCCACGACGCCGGTCGCCACGACGCCCACGGCCCGCTCTTTTACGTTCGCGCCGTTGGCCAGGATGAAGACGAACCCCACCAGGGGCATCAACAGGATCAGCGTCGCGACGTGCGCCATCTCAGCCCTTTAGCTCCGAGAGCTCATCGACCGAGGTGGACGAGCGACGTCGAAAGACCGCCACCACGATCCCTAGACCCACGGTCACCTCGGCCGCGGCCACGACCATCACGAAAAAGACCGACGCCTGACCGGCGATGTCGCCGAGCGTGCGTGAGAACGTGACGAACGTCAAGTTGACCGCGTTCAACATCAACTCCACGCACATGAACATGATGAGCGCGCTGCGCCGGGTGAGAAAGCCAAAGGCCCCGATGCCAAAGAGCAGCGCGGCCACTATCAGGTACCAGGCGGAGGGCACGTTCACGAGGTCACCTCCTCGGGGGTCGTGGCGCGCTCTCGGCGCGCGAGCAACACCGCGCCCACCACCGCGATGATGAGCAGGGCCGCTGTCGCTTCAAAGGCGAAGAGGTACGTCGTAAAGACGGCCGTGCCGAGCTGCTTGACGTTGCCCGAGCCCGTGGCCAAGGCCGCGCCCGACACCGAAGTCGCTCCGGTCACCCAGTGCGAGGTCGCCATCAAGGTGATGAGACCGGCCACGGTGATCAGCACACCGGCGCCGGCGAAGGCGCGCTGGCCCAGGAGCGGCTCGACGCTGACGTTCATGTTGCGATCCACGCCCAAGAACATGATGACGAACAAGAACAACACGACGATCGCCCCGGCGTAGACGATGATCTGCACCGCGGCCAGAAAATCGGCCTGCTGGGCGACGAAGGCGACGGCGACCCCAAAGAGCGTCATGATCAGACATAGCGCCGCGTGCACCGGGTTGGCCACCGAGATGACCCCGAGAGCGCCCACCAAGATGAGCAGGGCCGCGGTGGCAAAGACCAGAATGCTCGGCACCGCGTACGCTGCGCCAATCACGAGCGGTCCTTTTTAAAGCGCTTGGGCATTTTGGCGCGCATCTCATTGGCTAGCCCCGCCAGGCCCCGTTGATCGGCGTTGACGTCCTCGGGTTGGAGGTGCTTAAAAAATGCGCGGCGCAGTTGCTTTGAGCCGGTGGCCCCGTCGTCGCGCACCCCGCGCTGACCCGCTTCGGGCGCGCGAACGCCCACACCTAAGTCCCCGGTCCACTGCACGACGCCCTCGTAGCTGGCGTCGCCCGAGGGCGAGGTCGCCCTCATCCACCCACCGGTCATCTCGGCTTCGCCCTCGCGCCAGTCCTCCCAGGGCAGGTGCTTGGGGAATCCCTGATCGTCCACGAGCAGTTCGGCCTTGGTGTAGATCGCGTCGGCGCGATTGGTGAAGGAGAACTCGAACATCTTGGATTCGGTGATCGCCTGGGTGGGACAGGCCTCGACGCACAGATCGCAGTGGATGCAGCGCAAGTAGTTGATCTCGTAGACGTAGCCGTAGCGCTCGCCGGGACTGACCGGGTGGTCGGGCGGGTTGTCGAGCCCACGCACGTAGATGCAGTTCGCCGGACACACTCCCGCGCACAGCTCACAGCCAATGC
Source organism: Acidimicrobiales bacterium (assembly GCA_035533495.1). Lineage (GTDB taxonomy): Bacteria > Actinomycetota > Acidimicrobiia > Acidimicrobiales > RAAP-2 > RAAP-2. The sequence continues at coordinate 10,283 of DATLTW010000045.1, forward strand.
ACTTCTCCATGCCGTCCTCGTAGCGGTTCAACACGTGACGACCGTGCTGGCGGGGCTGCTTGGGACGCTTTTCCTGGGGGTAGCTGAGCGTCACGCGGGGCCGGCTCAGGTGTTGGAAGGTGAGTTTGAAGCCGCCAAAGAAGTCGAGGGGTTTGGTCACTACTCCTCCTCGCCGTCGCTAAAGGAGCGAAAGACCTCACCGGGCAGTGCGCGCTCGCCCACCACGGGCGGGACCGATTCCGGCACCGAAGCGCGCTTGGCACCCTCACCATCGCTCAAGGAGCGAAAGACCTCACCGAGCAGTGGACGCTCCCCCACCACGGGCAGGATCGAATCCGGCCCCGAAGAGCGCGCGGCACCCAGCTCGAAGGCCCGGGTGAGCACGACCGAGGCGAACAGTACCGCGGCCGCCATCACCAAGCCCCAGGCCGGGGCGATCAGAAAACCGGCGACCACGATCATCCAGCCCAGGCTCAAGGGTATGAGCCGCTTCCAGCCGAGGTCCATGACCTGGTCGTAGCGAAAGCGCGGCAGGGCCGCGCGGAACCAGACGTAGCAGAAGCAAAAGGCGACGGTCTTGATCAAGAACCACGCGATGGGAAAGAGCCACTTGAGGTGCGCCACGTTGGGTGCCCAGCCCGCCGGTCCGCCAAAGAACAGCGTCACAATGATCGCCGACATCGTGATGGTGTTCATGAACTCGGCCAAATAGAAGATCGCGAAGCGAAACGAGGAGTACTCGGTGTTAAAGCCGCCCACCAGTTCGCTCTCGGCTTCCACGACGTCAAAGGGCGGTCGGTTGAGCTCGGCCGTGATCGCCATCCAAAAGATGACGAAGGGCACCACGCCCAGGCGAATCACGTTCCAGTGCCAGACGCCGTGGGCTTGGGAGGCGACGATGTCGTGGGTGGAGAGCGAGCCCGTGATGAGCACCACCATCACGATCGTGATGCCCAGCGCCGCTTCGTAGCTGATCATCTGGGCGGTCGCGCGCACCGAGGAGAGGAGCGGGTACTTCGAACCCGACGACCAGCCCGCGAGCATCACGCCGTACACCGAGATCCCCGACATCGCGAGCAGCACCAAGATGCCCACGGGCGGATTGGCGACCTGGAGCATCACCTGATGGCCCGCGATGGTGAGCGTCCCGCCGACCGGCACGATGGAGAAGGTGACGAGCGCGGGTACCAAGACGAGGTAGGGCGCCAACTTAAAGACGACGCGATCGGCTTCGGTGGGGATGAGATCTTCCTTCAAGATCAACTTGATGCCGTCGGCCACGGTCTGGAGGAGCCCAAAGGGACCCCAGCGTTGGGGCCCGATACGGCTCTGCATGTCCGAGATGGCCTTGCGCTCGAACCAGATCATCAAGATGACCGAGCCCATCAGCACCGAGAAGCCGACCAGGATCTTGATCAGCACGATCAAGATCACGACGCCGGTCACGCCGTGCACGAACAAAGGATCGACCGTGGCGAGCCAGCTCACCGGGTCTCTAACTTCACTTGGGTGATGACGCTGGTGGGATCGTAGAGCGAACGGGCCGCGGCGTCGTCACCGTTTTCGTCTACCGAGCCAAAGACCACGTCGAGCGTGCCGCGCGGGGTCTGGTCACTCAGCGTGACGGACAGGCGCAGCGTGCCGTTGGGCCCATTCACGTTGACGTCGTCGCCGGTGACCAGGCCCAGTCGGTCCAGGTCGGCGTGGTGCAAAAACGCGCTCGAGCGCGCCACCAGATTGGCCAGCGCGGGCGAGCCCTGCACGGCGACGCCGTGGTCGTAGAGCCGACGCGAGACGCTGAGCGCGAGCCCGTAGGCGTCGTAGTGGGGCACCTCGACGCCGCGTCCCGCCGCGATCTCCCCTAACGTCGCCGCCGTTCGCGGGGGCGCCATCGTGGCCGTCGAGGTCGCCATGGCGCCCGAAAGCTCCGCCAGTCCAACGGTGTTGATCGAACGAATGCCGGGTATGGCGATCGGGTCGAGCGCTCGGCGTGCGACGCGCTCTCGCTCACGCCCCACGAGCGCGCCCTCGTCAGTGACGTCGTTGAGCACACTCAAGGCGGGATAGCCCGTCGTCTCTTCAATGACCTTGGCCGCCTGATCGACCGAGTCGAGTCCGAGGCTTTGCCCACACTGCTCGGCCAGTTCACTGGCGATGGCCACGTCGGGCCACGCCGACCCGGGCGCGACGATCTTGGCCGCCACGGCGGTGACCCGGCCCTCGATGTTGGTCACGGTGCCCAGTCGCTCGTGCTGGACCGCGGCGGGCAAGACGACGTCGGCGTAGGCCAAGGTCTTGCCGCCGTGTCCGGTCACTACCACGACGTCGGCGCCTTCCAAGGCCTTCGACGCACCCGAGACGTCGAGCACGTTGCCCAGCAGACACCCGAGCAACAAGACGGCCTTCTGTTCACCCGCGCGCAACGCCGCGAGCTGTTCGAGCGTGCCGCGGCCAGGCTCGCGGGCCTCGAACCCACGCCCGGCACGAAGCGACGGACCAAGCCCCATGTCGAGCGCGCCCATGACGTTGGCTCGACGAAGGGCTGGCAAGAAGGTGGCCAGCGTGAAACGCTCGGCGAGCGTGCGGATCGCGCTCTCGATTACCGCGGGGCCTTCGGCCACGTTGGGTCGTCCCACCACGAACACCACACCCTCGCCGTCGCCCAGGAGCCTTCGCGCTTCACTGAGCTCACGCTCGGTAATCTGCGAGTCCTTGGGCACCTGGGCGTCGGCGCGCGAAAGCGCCTCGGCCACGAGGTGGGCTTCGCCGGGGCGAATCGGTAGGGCCACGCTCGCCAAGGGGCGAAAGGCGCTCTGACCAAACGCGAACTCGATCAGCGCGTGGTGGCGTTTGATGAAGTTCTCCCGCAAGCGCAAAAAGAGTACGGGCAACTCCTCACGCAGGTCACCGCTCACGGTCACCACCACGCGCGCGTGGGACGCCTCGTCGATGGTGGCCCGAGGCAAGGACTGCAACAGCGCGCCGTCGAGGCCGTCGCCGTACTGCGCGTCGAGATGGTCACTGGCGAGCACGTCGCGCACGAAACGCCCCCAGGCGAAGGCGCCCTCGTTGGTCAACGCCGCGCCGCCGATCGCGCCCACGCCATTGGGACGCTTCGACGCCTCGCTCAACAGCGCCGCCGCGCGCGCCAAGGCGTCACCCCACGTCGCGGGGCTCAACACACCGTCGACCCGGATAAGGGGCTCGCGAATGCGCGTCAAGACGCTCAGGGGGTCGCTCGAATCCTGGTTCCCGTCGATCGAGTCGAGCGTGAAGCGGCCCTTGTCGCAGAGCCAACTGTGATTGACCGGTTCGCTGTCGACACCG
>DATLTW010000046.1:0-4077 GCA_035533495.1 Acidimicrobiales bacterium
CATTGACCGGGAGTATCATCGCACGCCGTGAGCTTCGATGATTGCTACAACCTCATCGCGGCGGTATCCCTGTTGACGCGCGTAGTCCAAGAGTTCGTTGATACGGACCAACACGGCACTCTTCTCTGGTGTGCCCACCACTCGAACTCCACGTCCCCTCGTGAAGTCCAACAGTCCCTCGTCGCGCAAGAGGTGCAGCGCCCGTATCACAGTGTTCTTGTTTACGCCGAGCACGTCAGCTAAGTCAATCGCGGGCGGTAATCGTTCGCCCCGAGCGGCTTCGCCGTCCGCGATCGCTCGTCGGATCTCGGCGGCCACCTGATCGTAAAGAGGAACCGCCTCGTCTTTGTTGACCTCGGGAATTTTCATGGTACTATCTGACATAGTACTATTTAATCTCAGGGATGCAAAGGGTTTTGATGATTATTACGCCCGCGGAGCACGATGTGCCACTTGAGAGTTCTGACGTAGTTGAACTCCTCATCAAAGAGGCACGGCGAAAGGCGCGTCGGCGTCGATTGACGGTGGGCGTAATCCTGCTCGCGGTCTTGACTGTCGTGGTTGTCCTCCTGGTGGGCGATATGGGTGGACGCACCGCCCCTAAGAAGACCTCTACGGGCGATCTCGCCAATACGGTTACTTCGGTATCGCCGACGTGTCTGCGATCGCAAGTTCGCGTGGCATTCGTCGGTGACGGTGCTGGACTCGGACACGGGGCCAGTGTGATTCAAGTCACTAACGCGAGTGGCAAGGCGTGTTCGCTCACGGGCTATCCCAGGTTCACGGGGGTTTTCGCTTCCGGCGTTCAGCGGATTGCTAAGGACACGGTAAATGGATATATCGGAGGTCTCGGCACAAACCCGGTGAGTAGGGCCAAACCGCCTGTTGTAACGTTGCGCGCGCGCCACGGAATTGCGTCGTCAATGGAGGAAGCTGATGCTAACGGCAGTGGGGTGCACCCGACGTGTCCGGGTTTCACCTCGTACGTCATTTCTCTGCCTCACGTCACTGGCGGGACGTACACCTTCCGCCCCCGCTGGCCGGACTTGTACTGCTTCCAACTGGAAGTTCATCCGTTCGTCCCCGGATCTACTGGCTCCGCGAAATAGAACCGCCAAAGAAGCACATCGCGAAGGAAGGACATTCGATGATTAGTACTTCCACGGAGCACGAATCGCAGAGCAATCGTTCGGATGCCACTCGACTACTCATCCCAGACGCTCGTCAAACGCGACTCTGCCGATCGCGAGGAGTGTTCACGCTACGCCGGTCGGCGTTGCCTTCCATAGCCCCAAGGACGGTTGGGCCACTCTTCAAGAGGGTCCGTCGACGACCACAGTCCCGACACTAAAGATCGTCGTCGTTAATACGACAGACGGAGGGACAACTTGGAAAATGGCGGATCCCAATCTGAACTCTTGGCGTCCGGAATCGGTCCCTCTCATACCGTACGCTTCAAAGAATGCCGCAGTTCGCCCTCGAGGATGTGATCCCGCTTCATCTCGCAGACGTCACGTTTCCAGACACGCACCCACTTAGCGGGCAGAGAGGCGAAGTCTTCGCGTTCGCGCTTCGTCACCATTCCGGACTCCTTTTGTACGAGACGGGAATTGGCCAAGGCAACGAGAACCTCGACAGCTACTACCGAGTTGTCCACCGCCCGATCGAGGCTGAGCTGGAAGCGCACGGCCACCGCGTCGAGGACGTTCGACTCGTCGTCAACTCCCATCTCCATTTTGACCATTGCGGCAACAACATGAGGTTCCCGGGCGTGCCAATCTACGTCCAGGCCGCCGAATACGAAGCAGCCCATCGACCTGACTACACCGTTCCAGAGTGGGTCGATTTCGAAGGTGCCGACTACGCCACCGTCGAAGGCGACGCCCCGGTAGCAAGCGGCGTCCGGGTAATGTCGACGCCAGGCCATACCCCCGGACACCAATCGCTGGTCATCGACACCTCAGATGGGACAGTCGCCCTCGCCGGCCAAGCGATCTACTCCAGGGCGGAGTACGAGCACATTCGAATGACCGGTGCGGTTCCCGAAGGTGACCCGCCGCCAGACCTCGCCGGTTACCTGGCATCGGCAGGGCGGCTCCTCGAGCTAGAGGCGCGTCGTGTCTACTTCAGCCACGACCGGGCGGTGTGGAACGCGAGCCACTAGACCCGACGGTGTGAGGGAGTGGGGCGACGAGCCGCATGGGCCGTTTCTCGAGAGAACTCATAAGGCGCACGTCAATTCTCTCGCATGAGCAACGATTGCGATATCGCTGATTAGTACGTCCGTGCCATCGTTCCATTTACTATGTGGTTCGTGGAAGCGAGTGGGTCATACGCGATGCTCGGCGCACTCTTGGACGATGGACTCATCTACGACGCGACTACCAATCGGGGACTGACGAATCACCTTCCGATGGCGCTCGTCGCCAAGGCTGGCCTCGGTGCGTCACCGGAAGAACTCACAAGATTCGCCGCTCGGTACGTTGGTCGGTTGGTTGCGAATGACGAAAAGAGCCATGATCTGACCCGGGCCACGTGGGCGCGCGCGATCGGAGAACCAACTGCCTACGCCGACCTCGTCGATTTCTTTGATGGCGAAGTACAGGAACTCGGCGTGGACGAAGTGGTGCACACGTACTTAGAGAGTCTCGTGGACGGCGTTTCGGGTGCGGCCTTTCATGGCGTCATTCGACTCGCGTACGCTCTCGACGCCGCTTCACCGAGTCGGATAAGTACCGCGATGGCGTACCTCGCGGCAAACGCAACCACGCTCGCTCCGTTGGGGGATGAAGTCAACTCAAGCGACAGGCCCGAAGATCTGCTTCGGGAACTTGCGACCAGTGGAGAGTGGGCGTCGATGCCCTCAATGAATCTCATCAGTGAGGAGATGCAGTGGGTCGCCGCACGGCCGACTTTCGCTCGCGTTGCTTCTTCGCTCGCGGTAGATGATGAGACCCCTCGCCGCTTGGCCGAGGTCGCACTGAAGGTCTACGCAACCACAGATGATTTTACGGCGCTGCACGGTGTTACCGGTTTAGAAGCGCTCGCGCGTCTTCGGAGATTTGTTGACGACGTTGAGAGGTTCGATCGCTTCAGTTTCCAAGCTCTCGCGGCGGCGTACTTGACAATAGGAGCTCCTCGCATCTGGTCAAGCCTCCAATTAAGTGAGTTTGCTTCGACGACCGTCCTCGACGTCGAGACTGTCACTCGTAGAGCTGCCCTTAGCGACGACGAGCACGTGGCAAAATTAGTCTTCACCGCACAACGGCTCAACGTGGCAACGAACGACCCTCTCTATCTCGCTATCGCCGAGAGGAAAGTCAAAAGTGAGGCGTCACGTCACGAGACTGTGAATTAGTCCAACGTGTCGAGCCGCGTGGGTTCAAGACCGAGACCCGACGTAACACATACGCAACCAGCCACTGGCGCACCTTGGCCGAGGGACGCCTTCGGTGAGCCCGGAATGACGCGAGGTCCGTCGACGCGGGGTCGCAGATCCTGAGAGTTTCGTCGTAGTGTGAGATGTTCTCAAGTGACAGACATTGGCGACCTCTGACGCGAGGTGGACTAGAAATGGCTCTTAATGGTTTCGATCTTTGATCTTCTGGTCCGACCCAGAACCGTGCTCGCGATCCTCGTGGTGCTCCTTGCAGGGGCGGCACTGTGGATCTGGATCGCCACCTCATCGTCCCCCCTGACTCGACAACCGGGCGCTAAGCCGGCCCCGATTCAAAACCTTTACCCGGGTACGAGTTTCAGTTCCGGCGAAGATTCGGTGAGTCGGGTTGTCACCTACACCTTCCCTGTTGAGAACGACAACTCGTCGGTGATCTACCTCCGCCATGTGGGCGTGAACATGCCGGGCCTTACCCTGGTGAAGACGTTGGAGTGGATCACGCAACGCCCCGATCAAGCCGGCTCAAGCCTGAGTGAAACGATGACGTATCGAGTCGATGACTGTTCGCTGATTCCTCATGGATCCGTTGACGCCACTCTTCAAGCTCGGACGCTTTACGGACGGTGGCAGACGATCAGATTGTCACTCATCGGTGTTGGGAACCAACAGTGGCAGGTTGG
>DATLTW010000047.1:0-18163 GCA_035533495.1 Acidimicrobiales bacterium
CGCGGGTTGCCAGATAGGCGCTTTCCGTTTTCAAAGACCACGACCTTCCCTTTGGCGGGTCCGACTTGGCTCGGTCCCAGCGGCTGGTTCCAAATGTCGAAGAACTCGCCCAGCGTGAAGTCTTTCTTTCCAGGTGTCTCAATGTGAATGATCCCGTCGGGCACGTGGGTATGGAGCCAGTAGAGGCAGTCGTAGATTCCCACGTCGTAAAAGTGACCCTTCGAATACTTCTCCAACAGCCGGGGCTCGGTGATACCGATGCCGGCCGGTAAGCGCTCCATCTTGCCCTTTACGTACACGGCGACGTGAACGTGGATGTGATACTTGACAGTTTGATTGGCCAACTTTCGGCAACTGATGCCGTCCACGGTCTTTCCGTTGAGGGTCGTGGCGGGCGCGAGATTCGGCACGTCGTAGACGAGAACTCCTTCGGGTCCCATGTGAGACGAGGGATTAGCGTTCGCGCTCGAGGAGTCAAGGAGCAACGATCCCCCCGCACCACCAACGAGCGCGAGCGCCAGGAGTAAGACAAGAGGCGTCGCCCGGCGAAAGCCGTTTGGTCGTCGAAAGTTCATATCCTCTTCACTTCACCTCTTCGCTAAACGTTACAGTCGGCGGGACGTGAATTCATCGTCACGTTGCCCTCCATCTGGCCCGCGTCACTCCAAATGCACGGCGGACCCGCTGCGTTCGAGTTTCTATTGTAGAAACGCTCGGTTAGCCGAACCTTGGACAACGGACTGGAGTTGCTAGGCGCCCCAGGAAAAGGGTCACTAAATCCGCCCCTAGGTACGTGATTGACCGCAATGTGATGGGTCATCGGGCCGGTAACGGCAGTTGGATTCGACTCGCCACTCAAGGGAGTGGCTGCTCAAGGGCTATGAATGACGCCATGGAACCTATTGATCCCACTGTGGTCGGCGTCAGGGCCACTCCCGTCTCGTCTGGCACGGTCATCGGCCGACATATTGGCGAGTCTCAAGCCGGCACCGAAAAGGCAGCTTGGCGCAAAGCGTTCGGTCGATGTGCAACGGGTCCGTTGAGTAACGACCCTGTCACTGACTTTGGAAGGAGAAGATCATAGATTCCTCACCAGCGCCCGAGGGTACGCCCATCAACCAAACCATCGCTGAAGGCGAGGGCAAGAGACACCGACGGGGGATCGGTCCGCCGTTCTACGTCGCCCTCGCAGTCGCCGTCATTCTCTCGGGAGTTCTGGCGTACGTCGCGGTTCGCAATCGTGAGGCCCAGCGAAGCCCTCAGAGCATTCGAGTCACCGGGATTCCCGCCACCGTGCCCACGTCGATCGCCGACCTCATGGCGTTGTCCCCGGTGCCGCACTCGTTGGCGCCGAACTTCACCCTGGTTGATCAGCACGGCAAATCGATATCGCTCAAGAGTTTCCGGGGGCGTACCGTCGTGCTCGAGTTCATGGATCCCCACTGCGTCGACATCTGTCCGATCGTCTCTCAGGAGTTCATCGACGCCTATCACGACCTCGGAGCGAAAGCCTCGAGCGTGGTGTTCGTCGCGGTGAACGTGAATCAGTACTACACCAGCGTGGCGGACATGATGAAATTCTCCAACGAGCATCGCTTAAACACGATTCCCTCGTGGCACTTCCTCACCGGGTCCGTGAAGGACCTCAAGTCGATCTGGCGCAACTACGGCATAGCGGTCATCGCCCCGAAGCCCACGACCGACATCATTCACACGTCGATCGTGTACTTCATCGGTCCCAACGGCCGTAAACGCTACATCGGGTCCCCGATGGACGATCACACTGCCAAGGGCACGTCGTACCTACCGGCGAGCCAACTCGCTTCCTGGGGACACGGCATTGCGCTCGTGGCCCAGAGTTTGAGTAGTTAGTTCGCCTGGGTAGTCCGCGACAGCGGCAGCGAAGTCGAGCAACGTGGCGAACGCCGGTGTTGACGCTATACCCCTAGGGGGTATACTCACGACGGAGGAAAGGAGGTGGCGTGGCTAAACCCGCCTACATCGAACAAAAGTCATCAATTCAGAAACGATTGAAGCGGATCGAGGGCCAGATTCGTGGCCTGCAGCGGATGGTGGACGAAGATCAGTACTGCATCAACATCCTCGATCAAGTCTCCGCCACGACACACGCACTTCGGGCCGTGGCGTTAAACCTTCTCGGCGACCATCTCACTCACTGCCTGTCCGAGGCTTTGGCTGAAGGTGGCCCCTCCCGTATCGCCAAGGTCGAGGAGGCCCAGGCGGCAATTCGAAGGCTGGTCCGTTCATGAGTGCGCCGGGACGGAAACGCCGCTTCAAATCTTCGATGAAGGAAGCTTGAATTGTTCGATCGGGCGATGCGGCGGTGATCCGGAATGACGCTCTTAAGGTGAGTCGTGCACGCTGACCTATTCGCCACTCTAACGTTTGGACGTTTGTTGCTCGACGTCGGGCGCAGTTTGCGCGAGGGTTTCTTCATGTTCTGGGAGACCCTCTGGGCCTTGGTTCTGGGATTCACCCTTTCTGGATTCGTTCAAGCATTCGTCTCCAAGGAACAACTACAAGCAAAATTAGGAACGCACCGTCCCTCGGCAGTCGGTCGAGCCGCCGGTTACGGTATGGTCTCGTCGAGTTGTTCCTACGCCGCCACCGCCATGGCGAAATCGCTCTTCGTGAAAGGCGCCGACTTTGTCTCGGCGATGGTCTTCATGATTGCGTCGACCAATCTGGTGGTGGAACTTGGCATCGTCATGTTGGTCCTCCTCGGCTGGCAGTTCATGGTGGCTGAATTCGTGGGTGGACCGATCATGATTCTCCTGCTCGCCTTGACCGGTGGTTGGGTATTCAGCCGGCCGTTAGTTGACGCGGCGCGTCAACGACTCGCCAATCCCCAAATCGGCGGGCACGATCACGCCGCCATGACGGGCGTGTCCATGGATGAAGAGGAAAGGCTCGAACGCTCCTCGTGGCGCGCGAAACTCCGCTCGCCGGCGGCATGGTCCGACGCTTCGAGTTACGCGATCGCTGACGTCACGATGCTGCGAAAGGAACTCGCCATTGGCTACACAGTGGCTGGTTTTCTGGCCGTGCTTGTGCCCACGCATCTTTGGAACCTCTTCTTCATCCACGGGCATGGCCTGTGGACCAGCGTGGAGAACGCTTTGGTTGGTCCGTTGATTGCCGTCATTAGTTGGGTCTGTTCGATCGGCAACGTGCCACTCGCCGCGGCGCTCTGGTCCGGCGGAATTAGTTTCGGCGGCGTCATCGCCTTTATCTTCGCCGATCTCATTGCGATGCCCCTCATTCTCATCTATCGCAAGTTCTACGGCGGCGCGCTCACCGTGCGCATTGTGGGTCTCTTTTACGTGATCATGGCGGTCGCGGGACTGTTGACCGAGGGAGTTTTTAGTCTCTTTCACGCGGTGCCGTCCAAGAGAATCCTGCAGGTGACGTCCGCGCACTTTGAGTGGAATTACACGTCGTACCTGAATGTTCTTTTTATCGCGCTCGCCGTCGTCGTATGGTGGCTCGCGCGAAACCAACGCCGCTTCGGGGGAGGACAGGGTTACGCCATCGATCCGGTGTGCGGCATGCAGATTCGCAAAGAAGACGCACCCGCGCGAACTTCGGTCGGGATTGAGCAGATCTATTTCTGTTCGGATCGTTGCCGCGAGCGCTTTGAAGCCCAGCCCGAGCGCTACGCCGCCGGCACCGTAAACTTTGAGCCAATGCCTCCTTTTGATGACGCGAGTATTTACGCGAGCACCGCCATTGACCCGGTGTGCGGCATGACGGTCAACCCCGCTACGGCGGCGGCGCATCGAACGTTCAACGACGTGGAGTACTGGTTCTGCAATCCCGGGTGTGCCGAGACGTTCGACGCCAATCCCGGTCGCTACGTTAAGGCCGATCCAATGGCCGAGAATCCCTAGACCCACGAGACGGCGGACGCGAATGCTTCTGAGTTGGCGATGGCGGAATTTGACCGCCATGAAAATCAGTGAACGCAGTACGGTAGTGAGCATGAGATTAGGCCAATCAAACGACGTCGAGGTTGTTCGTTTGACTACGCCTGAAACGGAGTGTCAATCGTGATGGATGGATGGGGGAATGGTCAGTGGGGTTGGTGGGCTTGGGTGCCCATGACAATCATGATGGTCGTGTTTCTGGCAGTCGTCGTGTGGGCCGTGATTATGTTGACTCATTTGTGGACCTCTCGAACTCCGTACCATGACCACGCTCAACACTCCACCGATTCGAGACGAATTCTGGATGAGCGCTTTGCCCGAGGAGAGATTGACGAAGAGGAGTACCGCACGCGCCGGGACCTCCTTCAAAACGGCCAATAGCTTCTCAATCTTTAGCTGAAGGAACGTCATCCAGCCACGGAAGATCCAATGAGGGTGCTGATAAACCTCACTGTCCCACCGTGGCGCCCCAAATCGTCTGGGTTTCGGGGCCGACTCCCTGGGACAGGGGGATTCTGAAGACGTCCCCTTTTAGGGCGGACTCACACTGGCCATCTGGCACGAGCAACTCTTTAACTCTTCGCCACCGGCTGGCCGAGACGCGTCACGCCGCGTCGTTGTTCTTCGCCGGTGCCGCCGTCGAATTCGCAGGGTCGGTGTGGACGGCGAGCCGTTCGACGGCGGCGTCGACTTCACCCCCCACCACGATGGCGAGTCCGGTGAGATAGAGCCAGAAGATGAGTATGGCGACACTGGCGAAGGCCCCGTAGGTCCGGCCGTAGGAGTTGAAGCTGGACGTATAGAAGGAAAAACCGAGGGACACGAGGGCCCACAGAATTGTGGCAAAGAGCGCGCCAGGACTCGTCCAACGCCAGCGTGCGCGCGGACGATTCGGCGCCAGGTAGTAGAGAAGCGACATCAAGAGATTCATCAACGCCAGCGCGATGACAAAGCGCAGCGCGGTCCACAGAGCGCTGAACGCGGTGCCCCCCAGGGGCGCTGAATCCCTAATGACGTTGCCTAACTGCGGACCAAAGATGATCAGCGCCGACGCGGCGCCGCCTAAGACGGTCGCGCCTAGTAGCAGCGGTATCGCCACGGCGCGCTTGTGCAGGAACGAGCGGTCCAAGGGTAGGCCAAAGGCCATATCGAGTCCTTCCTCGACGATCACCATGCCCGACGTGGCGCTCCACAGTGCGATCACGCTCGCGGCCACCGTGGCGATGAGGTCAGCCCCGGTGTGTTGGGCGGCGTGATTGATGGCCGTCGTGAAGACCTGGGCTGCCCCCGAGGGCAGCGATTTGGTCACGCCACTGATGAGGCTGATCACCACGTGGCGCGGCACCGTCACGAGAGCGGCGATCCCTAAGAGAGCAATGATGATGGGAAAGATGGCGAGGAACCAGCGATAGGCGAAGGCGCCCGCGGCCATGTTGACGCGATTCAATTTTGACTGGATCAACGTGGAACGAAGTACCGTTCTCCAGTTCTTGGCACGCGCCTCGTTCTCAATGTCCGTGCGGAGACGTTGATAGCTCATCGGGGCCGCTCCATGCTCGCCGATTTTGCGAAGCTCACGGTCTCTGGACGTTACCGGTGAGGAGTCTTTGAGTTCACCACGCGGCTGATCTCTGGCGTCAACCCTCGCCCAGGGCGATCAGCCAATTCAGGTCCGGCGGCGCGGTCGGGCTCGGTCGGCTCGCGCGCGTCTCTCGTGACGAATCCCCCTCGGCCTTGAGCGGTGGCGTCACACCGAGAGAGGCCCTGAGGGGCACCGATAGATCAAGCACGCGGGCACTTTGATGCAAAGCGTCGAGCGTTTTCTCGACGTCGTCATCCAATTCATCGCCGTCGACAGGGATCAAAGGGGGGTTTTGTATCCCTGTCGACGAGCGGTCCACCGTGTCCACGGTGGGGATTATCGAACTATTCATGGCGAGCCCGGGTGCGGCGTTAGTTGGAAGGTCCACGGACGGAACTCGAGTCTTCCTGAGTGGCGTCGGAGCGGGGCAGCCTTGCGAAACGACCCACTACTCACCCCCTCCTCACTCACCGAACGCACTGTCCGGGGATTAGGAAGCGGGGTCTTGACGTCCTGATTCGTAGCGTAACACCTTATGGAAGATTTCAAACAAGATTTTTTGGCTACGTCAGCTGGGGGGCGGCGCTGATTCGCCTGGGCGGTGCCGAAGGAAGAAATGGGTTCGCTCCGCTACCCTGGCCACTAGGTGCGATGCGGTGATCCGATCCAATCGCCGAGGTAACGGGAGTGACATCGAGGTGAAAATCAAGCACTCACTCGAGGAGGTTTTTTTACGGCATTTGCGAACGCCGGGACCGTGCTGACCCTCCATGAGGGCCTCGCGTGATTGAGTTCCGGTGACTAAGGCGACCGTCCATCGTGGTCCGATCAGCACGGTCGCCCGGGCCGTTCGAAAACGTCGCGTCAGCGCCACCGCCGTCGTCACCGCCTCCATCGAACGCCTGGAGCGCGCCGAGATCTTGAACGTCCTGGCCGAGAAGACCTACGACGAGGCGCTTCGAGCCGCGCGTCACCTTGACGAAAAGGGATCCATCAAGGGCGCCTTGGCCGGCGTACCGACGTTGATCAAGGACCTCGAAGACCTGGCCGGCCACGCGACGCGAAAGGGCTCACTGGCCCTACGCGACGCTCCTGCGGCGTCGAGCAACGGTGTCGTGCCGGGTCGACTTCTTGGCGCGGGCGCAATCGTCGTTGGCAAGTCGACGCTGCCTGAATTCGCGATCGAGGGATTCACCGCCAACCTCTTGACCGGCGTCACGCGCAATCCCTGGAACCTCGACTACTCGCCGGGCGGTTCGAGCGGGGGATCGGCCGCCGCACTCGCGGCCGGCCTGGTCGGTGTGGCCACCGCGACGGACGGGGGCGGATCTGTACGGATTCCCGCGGCGATGTGCGGACTGGTGGGACTCAAGCCCACCAACGGCGTGGTGGGACGCTGGCCGACCCCCGATTGGATTGACTACTCGACCGATGGACCCCTGGCCACGTCGTGTGACGACTTGCGACTGCTCTTTGACGTCATGCGCGGCCCGGTGGCCGGTGACCCCACGTCGCCGCCGAATTCCCTGCTCAACCAGTGGTCTCCCTCCAAAACTCGACCGATGCAACTCTTCGCGGCCGAGCGGACCTCGCCCTTTGGCCCACTCAGTCGCCCGGTCGCCGCGCTGTTGCACGAGGCCGTCGACGCGTTCGCCGATCGATTCGACACGTCCGTCAGATGGCTCGAACCGGAGGGGCTCTTCATCGACGGCGACCCGGACCTGGACTGGTTCACCATTACGAGTGCCGAGCACGTGGCGTCGCTAGGCCGCGATTGGGTCAATGAGCACATGGATGCGTTCCACGTCGCCACCCAAGAGTTCCTCGGGGCGGGACTTCGCGTCGCGATTGATGAGTATCTCGCCGCTCGACGTCGCCGTTACCTCTACGTCCGAAAGCTCGATGAATTGTTGAGTCCTAACGGTTTACTCCTCACCGGCGCCGTGGCCGCGGAGGGCTGGCTCGCCGACGGACGAATGGGACCCGACACCGACGTGCACGGACTCGCGCCCGCGGTCTATTTGACCGCGTTGCAGAACGTGACGGGACATCCCGCCTTGAGCCTGCCCTTTGGACATCTGCCTTCGGGCGTGCCCTTTGGTCTTCAGATCACGGCCGAGCACTACCACGACCACCGCCTGATTGACCTTGCGACCCTTATGGAGGCGGCCTATCCCTGGGCCCGCGTGGCGCCGGGCTACGAGGGGTTCGACACAATACTGGACGTGGTCTAGGACATCGAGATTCGCACGCTGTGAAACAATGGGTGACGTGTACGTCCCCCCCAAGCACGCGCTCGACGAGGACCACGCGTGGCAGATCGTGAAGGACGCCGGTGCCGGGATGCTCGTCGTGCCCACATCGAAGGGACTGCTCAGCGTCTTTGTGCCGGTGGTCGTAAGCGAGGATCGCCAAACGCTGTGGTCGCACCTCGCGAGAGCTAATCCCTGGTGGAAATCGGTGGAGAGTGGTGCCGAGGTGCTCGCCATCTTTCTGGTCGCCAGCGCGTACGTGTCGCCGACGTACTATCCGAGCCGTCTGGAGAACCCGGGCGTCGTGCCGACGTGGAACTACGTCGCCGCCGAGGTCCGTGGTCGCCTGACCTTGCACGAGGAAACCGAGTGGAAATTGGACCAAGTCCGGGCCGTCACGAGCCAGTTCGAAGAGGGTCGTGACCCTGAGTGGCGCGTCGACGATATGGACCCCACGTACCGCGACCAGCAGTTAAAGGCGATCGTCGGCATTGAAATTGACGTGCTTTCGATTGAGGGGAAGGCCAAGATGTCCCAAAATCGCCCTGAAATCGACCAGCGCAGCGTGAAAGAGCATCTGGGCGAGGGGTCGCTGGGCGAAAAGAATGTCGCTCAGCGCATGAACCCACCCGAATAGTTTGCGCTCACGCGGCTGTTCTGATGAGACGTTCGAAGGACTTGGTGTCCATCATCCTCCTGGCGCCAGCAATCGGCGCTATTTTCTTTCCAGGTGATGCAAGAGCTTCGCCAGCGGCGCGATCAATTTCAGTTCCGCCGTAGTTCTTTTGGGGGCAACGATGAGTGAAGCATTTACGCCAGAGTCACTAGGTGCGAAGGTACCAAGCGTCCCGGGTGAACACGAACGACTTCGCCAGGGCGCGCTAGGACTGCTCGACATCTCTGCCGCGACGATGGCCAACATCGGTCCGGCGATGAGCTTTTACTTCGGCTTCGGCTTCCTCGCCTACACCGCCGGTCTCGCCTCGCCCCTCACCATCATCGCGGCGGGCGTGGCCGTCTTGTTCCTGGGCAACACCTTGTCCGAGTTCACCAAGGTTCTGCCCTCGACGGGAGGATTCATCTCCTTTATCGGCAAGACCTTTGGCGGGCGAACGGCCGTCACCACGGCAATTCTCACTGGCGCTGGGTACATCGCGGCGATGGCGTCGGTGATCGCCATCGTCGGCGGGTTCTTCCAGATGATCTTGCAGAACTACAACGTCGCCGGTCTCCAGAGCGTGCCGTGGGGGGTGTGGGTCCTGATCTTTTTGGCCTTTGCGGTGTTCATGATGGTGCGCGGCATTTCGATCTCTACCAGGCTGGCGGGGTTCTTCTTCGCTTTTGAGATGGCCATCATGATTCTGGTGAGCATCATTACGTTGGTGAAGTTTCACGGGAGCATCAACTTCCGTCCCTTTGAACCCAAGAACATCACCGGCGGGTTCAAAGGACTCGCCGCGGGTTTCCCGCTGGCGATTTACCTCTTTATTGGATGGGAAAACTCAGCAGCACTCGCCGAAGAGACAAATGACCCGCGCAGGAACGTGCCCAGGGCCGTGTTCACGTCGATCTGCATCATGCTCGTGGCCTACACGTTCTTTGCGTTCTCCACCGTGGTGGGCTTTAAAGGCAACGTCGGCACCCTCTCGAGCGCGGCCGTGCCGTTCCTTTCGGTGGCTCGCGAAGGCTTTGCGGTCATTCTCTTCTTCGCCTTCCTCGCGGGCATGACTTCGACACTCGGAGCCCTGATCGCTGGAACGAACTCTCAAGCGCGCCTCATCTTTAACGCCGGGCGCGAGGGACTGCTACCCCAGGTAATCGGCAAGGTCCACTCCACGAAGCGCACGCCCGTGAACGCGCTCCTCGTCTTCTTGGGCCTGGGCGTGGCGATCATTGGGATCTGGGGCCTCGGTCACATCTTTGGGGGGCACGCCAATTCAGGTTCGATGAGTGCGCTCGCGATGTTCGTCGAATCCTCGACGTTCGGGACCATCCTCTTGCTGATTGTCTACGGACTATCCAACGTCGCGTTGCCCTTTTACTACCGGAAGTACCACCCCGATCTGTACAAGCCCTTCCGTCACGCGGTGCTGCCGGCGTTTGGGGTGGTGTGGATCCTGGTGCCGCTGTACTACCTGGCCAAGCCCGGCCAGCCCGCGCCGTACAGCTGGTATCCGTACATCGCGCTGGGGGTCTTGATTCTGGCGATCATCTACGCGACGTTGCTCGTGGCGCGCGATCCCGGCATTGGCGACCGAGTCGGGTCAATCATCGCCGACGAGTAAGTCGATCTGCGCCGCTCGGGGTGGAACTCATCGGAGTTCATCCCCGAGCGCCGTGCTACGAACTTTCGACGCGGTGCAATTCTGTTTCGATCTGGCTGACGATCGCTTGCGGTGGCGAAGAGACGTCGACACTCATTCCACGTTCATCATTCCCGAGCGGTTCAAGGGCGGCGAACTGCGAAGCGAGCAGTGAGACGGGCATGAAGGCGTGGGGTCGCGCTTCGAGCCTCGAGCGGATCAGCGCGTAAGGACCGTTCAACATGACGAAGAAGGTCTCTGGCACTGCCGAACGCAGGGTGTCGCGGTAGCTTCGCTTCAACGTCGAGCACGCGACGACGCAACCAGGGCCGTGAGCCAGTGCCTCGTTGAGTTGGTGGCCGATCTCCCTTAACCAAGGCCTTCGATCGTCGTCGGTGAGCGCGCGGCCCAACGACATCTTTTCGACGTTCGCGGGAGGGTGGAGCGCGTCGCCTTCGATGAACTGAAAGCTGAGCCCCTTCGCGAGAGCCGAGGCGATCGTGCTCTTGCCCGAGCCCGATACGCCCATGACGACGATCGATCGAACCGCGTAAGTGTGAACCATACCGATCACTTCCCAAGGATTACTCAGAGGGTAACTGATGCGTCAAGGCAATCACGGATCACTGCGGGCGAGGATCGACGCAAACGGGCGGTGCTAGGTTGTGCCTCCAAGTACTGCGTGGTGCCCGGTTAGATCGGACTTAGTTATGCGGATTCGTTCAGTGGTGGGCGTCATCTTTTGCCTCGTCGGCCTGGTGTGGATTGCGCAAGGCACGAATATGATGCACGGCTCGGGAATGAGTGGTCACCAGGTCTGGACAGTGGTCGGCGTTATCGTGCTCGTGCTCGGCTTGGCCATTCTCCTGCGAGAGCGCCGGCCCCGGAGCGGAGGTTCGGGCGGAGTTGATTCCTAGTGGTGGGTGAGGTCAACGTGCGCGCTGAGAAATCAGTTCGTACCCGTGACAACGGCGGCCCTCGCCACTACTCTTGGTCGGTGAGGCGAGAGCCCTTCAGGCGAAAGGAACTTAGATGAGCGGTGTACGAGTGTTGGTGGGCACGCGCAAGGGCATGTTCACTCTTACGTCGGACGGCAAGCGCCAGAAGTGGGACGTCAAGGGCCCGATGTTTGAGGGCTGGGAGATCTATCACGTCAAGGGCTCGCCCGTTGACCCAAACCGGCTCTACGCGTCCCAGACTTCGGGTTGGTTCGGACAGGTGATCCAACGTTCCAACGACGGCGGCGCGACGTGGGCGCCAGTTGGCAATCAGTTTCAGTACGACGGCGTGACCGGCACGCACCAGTGGTACGACGGTACGCCCCACCCGTGGGAGTTCGCCCGAGTCTGGCATCTCGAGCCATCCCTCAGCGACCCCGACGCCGTGCTCGCGGGCGTGGAAGACGCGGCCCTGTTTCAATCGAGTGACGCCGGTGAGAGTTGGAGCGAACTCTCGGGACTGCGCACGCTCGGGTCTGGGTCCTCCTGGCAGCCCGGCGCTGGTGGCATGTGCTTGCACACGATTCTCGTCAGTCCGAGCGACCCCAAAAGGATCTGGGTCGCCATTTCGTCGGCGGGCGTCTTTCGCTCCGACGACGCAGGGGTGAGTTGGGCCCCGAAGAACAAGGGCTTGCACTCCGAAGGCATTCCCGACGGGGACGCCGAGGTCGGTCACTGCGTGCACCGTATCGCGTTGCACGCCTCGCGCCCCGACACGTTGTTCATGCAAAAGCACTGGGACGTCATGCGCAGCGACGACGCCGGTGATAACTGGGTTGAGATCAGTGGCAACTTGCCCACGGACTTCGGCTTCGCCATTGACGTGCACGCGCACGAGCCCGAGACGGTGTACGTCGTGCCCATCACGAGTGATTCGGTGCACTTCCCGCCCGACGGAAAGTTGCGTGTGTACCGCAGTCGCAGCGGCGGCAACGAGTGGGAGCCACTGACGAAGGGACTGCCCCAGGAGAACTGCTACGTCGACGTGCTGCGCGACGCAATGGCCGTTGACGCCCTCGACGACTGCGGCGTCTACTTCGGCACGACTGGCGGGCAGGTGTACGCCTCGGCCAACGCCGGGGACAGTTGGGAGCCCATCGTTCGCGATCTGCCGGCCGTGCTGTCGGTCGAAGTCCAAACGCTGGCATGATCCGGGTCGTGCTCCCGGCCCATTTGAAGACGCTCGCGCAAGTTCATCGCGAAATCGAACTCGACGTGCCGGGTCAGCTCACGCAGCGATCGGTGATCGACGCGCTCGAAGCCCGTTACCCGGTCCTGCTCGGGACGATTCGTGATCCGGTGACGAAAAAGCGCCGCCCGTTCGTTCGCTTCTTCGCGTGCGAGGAGGATCTGTCGCACGAATCGCCCGACGCCGTGCTGCCCGACGCGGTGGCGACGGGGTCGGAGCCGTTCTTCATCATCGGCGCGATGGCGGGCGGTTAAAACTTGTCCGCCCGCGACCGCTCCTCCACCCAGCGCGCGGCGTTGGCGCGCCCCCACTGGTCACTTATCCGCCCGGTAAAGATCGATTTCAGTGATTCGCGATGCGTCACGGCCATGACGATGTGTCCAAAGACCACCGCGAACACCACCCACGAGAAGACGTCGTGGACGAACGTCGCGCCGGTGCGCCACGGCACGGGAAAGAATCGGAACCACTGCAACATGGCCCCTGTGACCAACAGGACGACGATGGAAGCGCCAATGAAGATGGCGTTCAACTTCTGGCCGGGGTTGAACTTGTCGGCCTTCAGGGGGGACCGGCCCCACGACATCATCCAGCGAATCTCGTCGCGCGTCCAGTAGTTGATGCGCCGCACGTCGCGGCGCATCTGGCGTCCCCACGGTCCGAGCAACGACGCGACGATCGGCAGCGGCAGGGCCAGTCCGCTCCAGAGGTGAATCATCTCGACGACGTGGCGTTGCAAGACGACGCCGAAGAGCGAGCCGAAGTACAAGGGGATGGCGGTCGCCATGAGCACCCCGAACAACGCGGCGTTGAACCAGTGGGCGGCGCGCTGGACGCGGTCAAAGCGCAGCAGGCGCAGCGCGGCCCGGGGCGTGGTGTGCGTCAGGGCCATCTGGTCATGTCAGGTTGGGATCGGGATTGGTGGGACCGGTCGTGCCGTCGAGCCACCCGTTCACCGGGTAGCCGTTATGTTCCCAAAAGCCCGGTTGCACGATGTTGACGACGCGAATGGCCGAGAGCCACTTCAACGATTTGTAACCGAACATCGGCGCGACGTAGAGCCGGACCGGCCCACCGTGCTCGGTGGTGACCGGCGCGCCGAGCATCGAGTAGGCCACGATGACGTCGGGCAAATGGGCCTGGTCGAGGGTGAGGCTCTCGGAGTCGGCGTGGTCGTAGGATTCGAAAGTCAGCGCGACCGCCCCGGGCTTGACGCCAACGGTATCCAAGATGTGCGAGAGCTGCACGCCCTCCCAGTGGACGTCGGGCACTCTCCAGCCGGTCACGCACTGGAAGGTCTTGACGAACGACGTCACCGGCATCGCTTGGAGGTCGGCCAACGTGAAGGTCATCGGTCGTTGCACCAGTCCGCTGACCTTGAGGCGATAGTCACTCGCTTTGATCTTGGGGTACGTGCCGGTGATGGAATAGATCCGGAAACGATCACCGAAAGGCAACAAGCCACCCAGCCCCGAGCCGACCGCGTTGCCGAGAAAGTTCTGAACCTTGTTGCCGATGACAACCCCGAGCGCTCCGACGGCCGCGAGACCGAGAAAGACCCTCCGTCCAACGTTGACCCGCTTCGTGTCTTCGACGGGCGTTACCTCGTCAGGCGTCGTTGACATGGGCATCCCTCAGACATGAAGTGGCATGAATAGATTCCATTCTGCCGTGCGGCCCCCGACGCCACCGCGCGGGCCGGTGAAAAAATTCACCATACCTGTCGCGAGGTAGTCCAATTGGTGGCATTGGACTACCTTTGGCCCTTCGAACCAGCCGATTTCACGGTGTGTGCCGGAGGTTACTCCGGGGGGTTGACCAGCCTTCCCCAATCGCCGGACTTGCCGCCGGTCTTGCGCAGTAAGACGAGGTCTTCAATACGGGCCGAGGGATCGATGTCGTGCAGCGAACAGACGACGCTGAGCGCCGCGACCGCACACGCGGTGAGCGCCTCCATCTCCACGCCGGTGTTATGGACGGTCACGACCGTTGACTCAATACTGACTCCGTTGGGGTTCTGGGCGATGTCGACTTGGATGTCGTCGAGACTCAAAGGATGGCAAAGCGGAATGAGATTTGCTGTCTGCTTGGCCGCCTGAATGCCCGCAATGCGCGCCGCGTGCAACACGTCAAGGGCGTGGGTGGCGGTGCCCGGGGCCGGAATCTCGGCCTCGGTGATCACTACGCATCTCGCCTGCGCGCTTCGACGCGACGCACGCTTGGCTGAGACGTCGACCATGCGTAGCTTGCCGCTGCTGTCGACATGTGAAAGCTGCTTTTTCACCATGACTGCGACCTCAACTCGATGCGAACTGATCTCTCGAATGAGTGATCAACTGCTGTAGTCGGGAATGTTACTCGGGCTCCTCAAAGCGAGGACGTGGCGCGTGAGCGCAAGGGCGCGCAGGCGACGTGGTGTGACTGGGGCGTCGATCTTGAAAACCTCGCTGGTAGTCTTCAGACGAGCCAGAGCTTTCGGCTCGAAGGTGAGAAGTGCGTACTTGACGTCGACTCCGTGGGGGAAATAGTTCCGTGGCACTAACCAATGAAACGCCAGACCCGGCCCGAGGAGGTTCGTTCGCGCCGCCGTCGGTTCCCGTGTCGGTGTCGGTACGTCCCCATCTCGGTGGAGCGAACGGGCGATCCGCGGTGAATGGTCACGTCACCGATTTGGTCATGCCCGAGGAGGGTCCCCTGGTCGATCGTTACGGTCGGGTGCACAACGACCTTCGTATCTCGGTCACCGATCGCTGCAACCTGCGCTGCGTCTACTGCATGTCCGAAGAGGGAATGACGTTCTTGCCCCGAACGGCGCTGCTCACCTTTGAAGAGATGACCCGGGTCGCTCGAGTGGCCCATGAGTTAGGCGTCACTTCGATTCGCCTTACCGGTGGTGAGCCCCTCGTTCGAAAAGGTCTGCCCACACTCGTGGCGATGCTCGCGGCGATCGGGTTTGAGGATGTGGCCCTCACCACCAACGGCATGCAACTGGCCGGTATGGCGGAGGCGCTCGTTGCGGCGGGCCTGACGCGGGTCAACGTCAGTTGTGATTCGTTGCGGGCCGAGCGCTTCGAGTCGATTCGTCGCCGTGGCGATCTCGCCACCGTGCTCAACGCGATGAGCGTCGCCGAAGCCGTGGGCTTAACTCCCCTGAAGGTCAACGTCGTCTTACTTCGCGACACCAACGACGACGAGATTCTCGACTTCGCGGAGTTTGCCCGCCAGACCGGACGAATCGTGCGCTTCATTGAGTTCATGCCCTTAGACGCCCAAGGCGAGTGGGACCGATCGCGGCTCGTGCCAGGTCACGAAGTCTTCAATCGCGTCAACGCGGCGTGGCCCCTCGAGGCGGTCGGTGAGGGCGGACCGGCCCCGGCCGAACGGTTCCGATTCCTCGACGGGCGAGGCGAGATCGGACTCATCTCCTCGGTGACCCAACCGTTCTGTGGCACCTGTAACCGACTGCGCCTCACGGCCGACGGCGCGATACGCAACTGTCTGTTCTCCGACGACGAGAACACGGTGCGTGACGTCGTGCGCGCCGGGGGGAGCGACGCCGAGATTGCCCACCTCCTGCGTTCGGCCGTGTGGGCCAAGTTTCCCGGTCACGCCATCAACGAACCCGAGTTCTTGCGGCCGGTTCGCTCGATGTCCATGATCGGCGGGTGACTCGAACGCTCGGGCGCGCTTTCGACCGAACGCTCGCTCGGGCCACTCACTATCCTCGTTGAATGGCGAAATACCGCATCGGCCAGGCCGCCGAACTCCTCGGGGTGAGCGTGGACACGTTACGGCGCTGGGCCGTGGCCGGACGAATTGAATCCACGACGGGGTCCGACGACCGTCGCTACTTTGACGGCGCCGCACTGGCCGCACTGGCCATCGAACTGGCCGGCGACCAGAAGTCGAACCAACCCCGGGCCCAGTCGGCGCGTAATCGCTTTGTGGGCATTGTCACCAAGGTCGTGAAGAACACTGTGGTCGCCCAGGTCGAGATCCAAGCCGGTCCCCATCGGTTCGTGTCGTTGATCACTCGTGAGGCCGCCGATGAACTCAAGTTGGCCCCGGGCGTGGTCGTTGACGCGGTCGTGAAGGCCACCAACGTCGGTGTGGAGATCCCCTCGGACTTTTGAATTCCATGTGTGAAAATCGCTAGCCCACCGGAAATAGTCTTCAACAAAGCATGGGCGAACGGTTGACGAAGCAGTATTCCACTCGGAGGGCCAGGGGCCGCAATCTCCGATGGTCTATCTGGGACGTTGCTTTTTCGATACTGAATACATTGTTCGAGAACTCGCGGGACGTAAGGAAGACACCAATCGCGGAGCTCGTACCGCCTTTCAAATGCAATAGGATGGCCCTCGGGGTCGCAGCACAATCTAAGCCTTCTTAATTGGTACTGGGAAGTAGGTCGTCATTTTGCTCACCACACTCTCTCGCGCCGTTCGATCAATTCGTCGAGTCCGTCACTTCGTTACTGTTCTTGCCGTCCTGGCGTTGCTCATCCCGACTCTTGAGTTCAGCAGCACCGCGTCGGCCGCGAACTCGACCTGGACGCCGTCGTCCTCGTTCAGCGACGCATTCTTTTCTGACGTGTCGTGTGTCACGTCATCGTTCTGCGCCGCGGTAGGTAGCGGTGGGCTCGCGGTCACGTACAACGGGAGCTCATGGAGTGGCGTGACCGGTCTCGACCCAAATGGCAGTTTTGGGACCGTCGACTGCGTCACCACGACCTACTGTGTCGCCCCCGACGGCTACGGCCACGAAGGTGTCTACAACGGATCGTCGTGGAGTTTAGAACCCACGACCTTCGACGGCTCGAGTTCGTGCACGTCGACGTCGTATTGCATTGGCGCAATCTGGTCGGGTTCATACGAGACGTGGGCGATTTACAACTCCGGCAGTTGGACGACGCAGATCGGGTCGAACCAGCTGCCCCAAGACATTGCCACCTACGTCGAGAGTGCCATCTCGTGCGCATCGTCGTCATTTTGCGCCCTCGCCCTGCAAATCCCTCAGTTATTGATATACAACGGCGACGGCTGGTCAGCACCGGTTGATATCTCTAGCGGTGCGAACGAATCGGCGAACTCGGTGTCGTGCGCACCAAACACCGCGTTTTGCGTCGCGGTCACCCCCGGTTTCACTGACGGATACTCCTGGACGTACGCCAACGGTTCGTGGGGTAACGCCGTAACGCTCACCGGTGAACCACTGGAAAAAGTCTCGTGCGCGACCACGACGTTCTGTGTGGCTGTCTCGGTGAACGGCGATGCGCTGGTCTATAACGGCCAATCCTGGGGAGCGCCCACGGTCGTTGCTTCCGCCGCACTAGTGGGAGTGTCTTGTCCCACCACGACCTTTTGCGCCGCGGTGGATGACTTAGGGGATACTTTCATTTACCGGGCCAAGGCGACGAGCACCACTACGACGACGACGTTGCCACCCACTACGACCACGACGTTGCCACCCACTACGACGACTACCACGCTCGCCAAGACCAAACCAGTCAAGAAGACCATCACCTGCCACAAGCGCTCAAAGGTCTTGAAGAGGACCGGCATAAACCCGAAGTGTCCAACTGGTTTTAAGAAATAGACACGACGAGTTAGCGCCTCCCATGACTACCGAGAGAGATTAGGGCGTCGGTTCCAACGGGGGGATTGTCCTTGTCGGAGAGGGGACTGGCTCATTCGCGTTAGCGAGTCGAGATGCTCGCGCTGGACGCGTTCACACTTTCGAGGTCGACGGGCCAAAACGTGATCGCGTCGGGCGCCATCACCACGCGGCATTGATCGCCCACTCGAAGACCTATCGGATCACTCCGACGCACCTGAAGTTCGAGTTCGGCGGTGACCGCGATGAAGAGGTCCACCGCGGTGCCGACGTCGG
>DATLTW010000048.1:0-10517 GCA_035533495.1 Acidimicrobiales bacterium
GATGTGGCCCTCGGTACGACGTACGCGCTGACCGATAACCGAGAAGAGCGGCACGCAGCAGATCAGCAGACTGGTGAGCGAACTGGTGATGTGTCGCTCGGCCGTTGCCATCATGTACCAGGGCACGCCAAACTCCACGACGCCAAAGATGGCAATCCACCTCAAGTTCGCGCGGAGCGTCGGAAGTTGCTTCTGGGCAATGACGAGCGGCAAGAGTAGGAGCGCCGCCGGCGCCGTTCGCGCGAAGACCAAGACCCCAGGATCGAGCTGGCGCACCGCGACTCGAATGAGCAGGTAGGGAATGCCCCAGATGACCGCCATTGCGAGAAAGTACGTCCAGCCGCGTCGAGACATCCCAGCAGATTAGCCGGACAGACCGGAATTTGCATTTTTACTCTTTTGTATGCATAAAATGTCATATGCGCGTGGGTGTCATTGGAGCCAGCGGTTACGCCGGGTCAGAGGTACTGCGACTCGCCGCGTCCCACCCCGACCTCGACGTTGTGATGGCCACCGGCGAGTCAAGTGTCGGAAAACCAGTGGCGGAACTCGTGCCCGCGCTCGGCGCGGTCTATCCGACCCTTGAGGTCGAGTCTTCGTCACGAATACACGTCGCAGACATCGACATCGCTTTTTTGGCCCTTCCGCACGGTGAGAGCCAGAGATTCGTACCCGAGCTTTTTGCCCGCGGCGTCCAGGTCGTGGATTTAGGCGCAGACTTTCGCCTGAAGAGCGCCGATGACTATAAACGCTGGTACGGTCACGACCACCAGGCGACGGAGCTTTTGGCGTCGTCGGTGTACGGGCTCGTGGAACGCCACCGCAAAGAACTGGCCGGCGCTCGATTGATCGCCGTGCCGGGTTGCTATCCCACCGCGAGCGTCCTCGCGCTCGGTCCGTTCTGCGACGAGGGTCTCATTGAGCGCGACGGCGTGGTCGTGAACGCCATGAGTGGCGCGTCGGGCGCCGGTCGTGCGATAAGTGAACGACTGCATTTTTCGCGACTCGCCGGCAACGCCGAGGCCTACGGGCTCTTGACGCACCGTCACACGCCCGAGATGGAACAAGAGCTCGGGGCGAACCTACTCTTCACGCCCCATCTGATCCCGCTGAGCCGAGGCATGCTGGTGAGCGCTTATGGACGCGTCACGTCGGCGTCGTTCACCACCTCGGACGCGCTCGCGCTTTTGCGCGAGCGCTACGCCCACGACCCCTTCGTGGTCGTCATCGAGGAAGCGCCGACGTTGAAAGACCCCTTGGGCAGCAATCTCTGTTTCGTGAGCGCCCGGGTGGACCCACGAACCGGATGGCTGCTCGCCATGAGCTCTCTCGACAACCTCGGCAAGGGCGCCGCGGGCCAGGCGATTCAGGCCTGGAACGTCGCCACCGGTCGCGACGAGACCGTGGGGCTCTCGCTGGCGGGAGTGACGCCGTGATCAACTACGTGGTCAAGCTCGGAGGACACGCGTTGGACTCGTTGGGAGTTCGTTCTGGTGTGCTCGTCGCCCTCGCGAGCGACGTCGTAGCCCTACGTGGTGAAGGGGCGAACGTCATCATTGTGCACGGTGGGGGACCGCAGATTGCGGCACTGCTCGGTGCCGTTGGTTTAAAGAGTCACTTTCACGAGGGACTTCGCGTCACGGACGAGGCGACCATGGAGTACGTGGCGATGGCGTTGAGCCAGGTGAATCTTCATCTGGTGACGACCCTCAATCAGGCCGGGCTGACCAGCGTGGGTCTATCGGGCGCCGATGGCTCGACGTTTTCGGCCTCGGCGCTCGGGGCGCCTTGGGGCCGAGTGGGCGCGTCGCCCAAAGTGGACACGGGACTCATCGAGACGCTTTGGGAGGTCGGCGTGACGCCGGTCACGAGTTCCATCGCCGTGGACGAGGACGGCGAGTTGGTGAACTGTAACGCCGACGCCGCCGCGGGCGCGTTGGCGGGTGCATTGAGCGCTCAGTCATTGGTGTTACTTAGTGATGTGGACCAGCTCCGGGCCGACCCGCTCGACGAGCACTCGTCAATAGCGTCCATCTCTGGCAGTGAGGTTCGCCGCCTGCTCGAGACGGGCATCGCTCGAGAAGGAATGCGGCCCAAGATGCTGGCTGCTCTCGAGGCCCTCGACAGCGGTGCCCGGCGGGTCGTGATGGCGAACGGATCAAGGCCCCACGCGTTGCGCGACGCGTTGGCTGGGGCAATACCGACGACGGAGGTAACTCGATGATTCGGCACTTTCTGACGATCGAACAACAGAGCGACGCCGACATGAGGTCAATCTACGCTTTGGCCACGTCGCCCTTCGACGACGAGACGCTAAAGGGGCAAGGCGTCGCGCTCATCTTCGAACGCCCGAGTCTTCGAACTAGAGCTTCGAGTTCGTCGGCCGTGCACGAACTCGGGGGGTACGCCACATTCTTCAGCGATGAGGAAATCGGTATCGACAGTCGCGAATCGGCGGAGGACATTGGTCGCACCATTGCCGAGATGCACGCCATCGCCGCACTTCGAGTACGCCACCATGAAGTGTTGGAGCGAATGCGAGCGGCCACACGAGAGCGAATGTCGCTCATCAATCTTCTAAGTAACGCGGCCCACCCAACCGAAGCGGTCGCGGACGTGCTCAAGATCGCCGAGGAGTTCTCTGCGGGCAACGTCGCGGGACTGGCAGGCCTCGAAGTGGCCTACGTTGGCGACGCGACCAATGTCACTCGATCCTTGGCCGTCGCCTTACTTCGCCTGGGCGTGAACGTGACCGTGGGGGCTCCTTCGGGCTATCAACTGACGACCGGTGGCGTCGAGGATCCCTTTGCCGTCAATGGACCCGGTTCGCTTCGACTGTGCGACCGCGCCGACGAGGCTGTTCGAGGAGCGGACGTGGTGTACACCGATGCGTGGGTCTCGATGGGTTTTGAAGAAGAGAGCGCTCGCCGACGCCACGACCTGGCGAGCTTTCAGGTGAACAAGAAGCTGATGGGTCTGGCGAAGGATCGTGCCATCGTGATGCACTGTCTTCCCGCGCATCGAGGTGACGAGATCACGAATGAGGTACTCGATGGTGAGCAGTCTCGCGTTTGGGGACAGGTGTTTCACCGTCGCTCGGCGATGATTGGCGTGCTGCGCTGGATAAAAGGAGAGACATGACTAAGACCCAACGTCAGCACCGGATCGGTGAACTGATCGATCACGACGTGATTTCGACAGCGGCGCAGATCGTGGCGCGACTTCACGACGAAGGCATCGCGGCCACTCAGGCGACGGTCACCCGAGATCTCCAAGAACTCGGCACCGTCAAGGTTCGTGACGAGCACGGCGCTCGTCGCATCGTGATGGCGGCGTCACCTAAGCTCGCCCCCGCGCCGCTGGATCACCTTCGACGCATGATGGGCGAATGGGTCGTGTCGGTGGAGAGTTCGGCCAATTTGGTCGTGGTGCGCACCCCACCGGGATGCGCCCACGTGGTCGCCTCGGCGTTGGATCGAAGCGCGCTGCGGGGTGTGTTGGGTTCGGTGGCGGGCGACGACACCGTGTTGGTGATCGCCGCCGAAGAACATGGTGGAGGCGCACTGGCCAATGACTTTCGCGCGCTGGCTGGCTTAAAGGTGCTCTCTGACGTGAAGCCCGAGGGAGCGTCGCGATGACCAAGCGAGTCGTACTGGCCTACAGCGGGGGACTCGACACGTCGGTCGCCGTACGCTGGATGATCCAAGAGTGGGGCGTGGAGGTGGTCTGCGTCCTGGTGGACGTTGGCCAAGACGTAGAGAAGTCCGAAAGTTTCGCCGATCTGAAGGCGCGGGCCCTTGCGGCCGGCGCCCTCGAGTGCGTGACGGTGGACGCCAAGCGCGAAATGGCCGAGGAGTTTTGCGCGCCCGCCATCTTCGCGAACGCTCTGTACGAGGGTAAGTACCCCTTGGTGTCCGCACTGTCACGGCCGGTAATTGTTCGCCACTTGGTCGACCAAGCCCGAAAGTTCAACGCGCAGGCGGTCGCGCACGGCTGTACCGGTAAGGGCAACGATCAGGTGCGCTTTGAGGTAGGTACCCACGCCCTCGCGCCCGAACTCGAAGTACTCGCGCCCGCACGCAACTGGGGCATGACCCGAGCCGACTCGGTGGACTTTGCCCACAAGTGGGAGATTCCGATCAAGGCGACCAAGGAGAAGATCTATTCGATTGACGAGAACCTCTGGGGACGCGCCATCGAGTGCGGAGCCATTGAAGACCCTTGGGCCGCGCCGCCGGAAGAGCCCTACACCTTGACCCGCGTAACCACCTCTGAGCCCGTGGAGCTAACGGTCAGCTTTATCTCGGGCGTACCGAGCGCGCTTGATGGCGTGAAATTGGAACTCGCAGCACTGATCGCGACGTTGAACGGGCGCGCTGGATCGACCGGTTTTGGCCGACTCGACATGGTCGAGAATCGTCGCGTGGGCATCAAGAGTCGTGAAGTGTACGAATGTCCGGGAGCGCTCGCACTCATTACCGCTCACGGTGATCTTGAGGACTTGGTACTTGAACGCGACGTGCACCACGAGAAGGCCCGTCTGGAGAGTCGCTGGGCCGAACTCGTCTACGACGGCATGTGGTTCTCGCCGTTGAAAGAAGCTCTCGACGCCTTCATGGCCGACACTCAGCGCCACGTCACCGGTGACGTGCGGCTCCGCTTTGATGCGCCGGGACTGTTGCGTGTCGTGGGCCGACGCAGTCCCAAGGCGCTATACGATTACGGACTCGCGACGTACGACGCGGCGGACACGTTTCGCCACAGCGACGCCGAAGGATTCGTTCACATCTACGGGCTCGGCGTCAAGACTTGGGCCGCGCGCCAAGGTGCGAAGAACTCGACCCCGCCGACGTCATGACACTCTGGGACGGACGCTTCTCCTCGCCAATGGACGAGACTCTCTGGGACCTCTCCGAGAGCTACTCCTTTGATTACGTGCTCTACGAACACGACCTCATCGGCAGTAGGGCGCACGTGCACGGACTGGAGGCGGCGGGGCTGCTCAGCGACGTGGAGTGCTCCAAACTTCTCGCCGCGCTCGACCAGATCCAAGATGAGTTCGAGAGCGGTGAGTTCCTTCGAGCTTCGACGGACGAAGACGTCCACACGGCGATTGAGCGACGCGCGACCGAACTCGCGGGCGATGTGGGCGCCAAACTCCACACGGCTCGCAGTCGAAACGACCAGGTCGCCACCACGATGCGTCTCTTCACCCGTGACGCCATCGGCGAAATAGCGCGAGCGGGTCTCTTGCTCGTCGAGATCCTCGTCGAGACCGGCGATCACAATGAGAGCGCGTACCTACCGGGCTATACCCATCTGCAGCGCGCACAGCCGGTGTTGTTGAGTCATCATCTTCACGCGCACGCCTTCGCCTTGTTACGCGAC
Organism: Acidimicrobiales bacterium; assembly: GCA_035533495.1. GTDB lineage: Bacteria > Actinomycetota > Acidimicrobiia > Acidimicrobiales > RAAP-2 > RAAP-2. Next base: position 5,389 of record DATLTW010000048.1, read on the forward strand.
GTCGATCGACTGCTCGACGCGCGTGATCGGCTCAACGTGTCGCCGCTCGGCGCTGGGGCCCTGGCCGGAACCTCGTTGGGTATCGACCCCGCGCTCACCGCCGCGCTCCTGGGGTTTGACGCGCCCTTCGCGAACTCGATGGACGCCGTCAGTGACCGAGACTTTGTCGCCGAGACACTCTTTGACGTGGCCCTAATGGGCGTTCATCTCTCTCGCATGGGAGAAGAGCTGGTGTTGTGGACGTCTGCGGAGTTCAACTTCGCCTCGCTGGGTGACGACTTCACGACCGGATCTTCGATGTTGCCCCAGAAGAAGAACAGTGACGTGGCCGAACTCGCTCGAGCGAAAAGCGGGCGATTGGTCGGTAATCTGACGGCGATTCTCGTCATGCTGAAGGGCCTGCCGCTGTCGTACAACCGCGACCTTCAAGAGGATAAGGAGCCGCTTTTCGATTCGGTTCGCCAGATTCTTCTCGTTCTTCGGGGCCTCTCTGGGGCTTATCGCTCGATGCGTTTTCACGCCGCAGTCGCCCAGGCGGCTGCCGACGATACGTTCTTAGTCGCCGTGGATCTGGCGGAGGAACTCGTCGCCGAGGGCGTGCCCTTTCGCCAAGCCCACGAACAGGTGGGGCGACTGGTCGCCGAGGCCGCTTCGACTGAGCGTTCGCTTCGAGACGTTGTGAACCAGTCGCCCCCGTATCAGCGCTTCGCACCCCTCTTTGACAACGGCGTGGCACTTGCGCGGCGCCGATCGCCCGGGGCTTCTGGACCGGGGCCGAGCGCGAATCAACGGGCTCGACTTGGTCAATTCATCGACGAAGCTCTCGACCGTCTCTAACCAGTACTCAACTGTCACAGGTCCCGGCCATAGTTGAGGAGTGCCCCGGATCGATGATGACCAAACCTACAGTGAGAGTGAATGGTCGAACGTCTCCTAACTCCCTCAAAAATCACGGCGTGGCTGGAATGTGCCCACTTTCTCTCTCTGAGAAATCGGGCCGAGTCCGGCCAGCTCGTCGTTGCGCCGAGGCCTCTGGGGTCGCTGGCCGATCTCCTCATCGCGAAAGGCGCCGCTCACGAGAACGACTGCCTCTTGGATCTGGAGAACCAAGGTAAGTCGGTCTACCAGGTGCCCGGACGCAACGCGGACGAAACGTTCGTGCAGTGGGTGGCGCGAATCGGCAACCCGCTCGAGCGAGACTTTGACGTTATCTACCAGATGCCCTTCGTCCAAGAGGGAATTCGTGGCATCGCGGACTTTCTGGTGCGCGTCGAAGATTCTGATGACCAGTACTGCAACTACGAACCCATCGACGCGAAGCTCACTCGCGCCCAAGCGAAGCCCGGTCACGTCCTTCAGCTCTGTTTCTACGCCGACGCACTCGAGGCTCTAACTGGTCGTTCACCTCGCCAGATGCACCTGTGGCTCGGCTCGGGCGAGCAAGAGTCATTGCTCGTCGATCAGTACCGTCCGTATTGGCGACGATTGCGTCGTCAGTTGACGGTGCTCTTGAACCAAGACGATATAAGTGACACCGTGCCGCTGCCCTGCGATCACTGCGAGTACTGCGAGTTTCAAGATCTCTGCGAGGGTCAGTGGCGCTCGCGAGACTCCCTGGTCTACGTTGCCAACTTGCGTCCCCCCGACCGCGACGCGCTCGAATCGGTGGGCGTGCGCACGGTGGTGGAGCTAGCCGGTCGCAAGACATCGGTGGCTTACGTCAACGACGAGAGCCTGGCGCGACTCTCTCGCCAGGCGTCCCTGCAGGTACGTTCGCGAGAACATCCCGCTCGAGCGCCCGAGTTTGCGCTCATCGACGCGGGCGACGACCCTAAATATGGACACGGCTTTAGCTTTTTGCCTCTGCCCGACGACGGCGACGTCTTCTTCGACTTCGAAGGCCATCCGTTTTGGACGCCCCAGCACGACCTCTTCTTCCTGGCGGGGTTGTACTACCACGACCACCACGGCGAATGGTCGTACGACGCTCGCTGGGCCCACGACCTAGATCAGCAAGGTGTCATGATCAAGGCATTGGTGGAGTTTCTTGCGAGTCGGCGTGAAGAGTATCCCTCGATGCACGTCTATCACTACAACCACACCGAACGCACGTCGCTGGAACGACTGACCCGGGGCACCGAGATCGAGGGCCTCTTGACGTCACTCATCAAAACGGGCCTCTTCGTCGACCTCTACGAGGTGGCCAAGAATGCCGTGCAAGTTGGCACCGAGTCGTACGGGTTGAAGTACCTTGAGCGGCTGACCGGTTTTGAGCGTCACGGTGGCATCGAGCACGGCGCGGGCGCGGTCGTTGAGTACGAGCGGTACATGAAAAGCGGGGATCCGGCCGTGCTCGAGGAGATTGCGCGGTACAACAATGACGACGTCGCCGCGACGTTGGCCCTTCGTGACTGGCTAATCGGACAGCGCTCGAGCGAAATACCTTGGCGCGACGCTGTGTTGCTCGACGACGACTCCGGCCTGGACACCGACGAGTTGGTCGAAGGGCTGCAACGCTTTGGCGAGCACAGTCCCGAGCACTTGCTCGGCGATCTGCTGAACTACTGGCGCCGCGAACGCACCGCTAATACCACGCCGAAGTTCACTCAAGCCTCGTCGGACTTTGGCGCTCTCTACGACAACCGTGACTTCATCGCGAACTTGCGATTCCAAGGTTTCGAGGATTCGGCGGGCTCCAAGGGCGTCGTCACTAAGAACGCGGTTTTTACCTGGCCCGCTCAAGTGGTGGATGCGGGTTTCAAACGTCAGTGCAACGTGCTCTTTACGGGCCCCGGTGTCGAGCAGGGCTACGGCTATCTGCCCGAGGTCGACCTCGTCAATCGGGTATTGAAAATGCGCTGGCGAGAACGTTACGACGAACTGGGTGGCCTGCCGTCAGTGATGACGCTAGACGACTACATCTCACCTCGAGAGAAACCCTCGGTGCTCTTTCATCTCGCCGAACAGATCCTTGAACCTAAGGAGGGTGACGCGCCGAGTCGAGTCTCGATGGCGTTGCTCGCGCAAGACCGTCCGCGATTCGAGCCGGGCAGTGGACCGATCAACGGCATCTTCTCGGATGATCCGGACGCGATGTTGCCGTGGGTTGGACATTTAGACGAGAGTTTTGTCGCGATCCAAGGTCCGCCCGGGACCGGAAAGACCTTCAGCGGATCCCACATCATTTATCAATTGATCAAGGAGGGCAAGCGCGTGGGCATTACCGCCATGAGCCACGCGGCCATCGACAATCTGTTGGTGGCGACGTACAAAGTCTTCGACGATCACCACGACCTCGCTTCACTTAATGTCTTTCGGGGTGCCGCGAAACCAAAGGAAGGGGCGCTGGAAGGCGTGCGCTACTCGAGCTCGAGCGCCGAAGCGGAGAGCAGTTCGTACAATTTGATCGCCGGCACGACGTGGCTCTTCGCTCGAGCGGGCATGCGCGCGCATCCGGTGGACGTGCTCATCGTTGACGAAGCAGGTCAGTTGGCCCTCGCGGACGCGCTCGCCTCGGCCAACGCAGCGCGCAACTTGATCCTGCTCGGTGATCCATTGCAACTCGCTCAGGTATCCCAGGCAGAGCACCCCGGTGGGTCGGGCGCGAGTGTGCTCGAGCACGTGCTGGGCGAGCACGCGACCATGCCGGCCAGTGAGGGCGTCTTCATCGCCGTGACCCGTCGCATGCATCCGTCCATCTGTGCGTTCATCTCCAATCAGATTTACGAAGGTCGATTGACCAGTCACGCGTCGTGCGCGCAACAGTCCACCCAGTTCGGCACGGGTCTGCGCTGGCTGGAAGTGCATCACGCGAACCGTTCAACTGAGTCGGAGGAAGAGGCTGACATCGTCGCCGACCAGATCGCTCTAATGCTGGGCACGCCCTGGACCGACCAATTTGGTCGCGTCGCGCCGTTGCGCGGCGAAGATTTCATGGTGGTGGCGCCTTACAACGATCAGGTTCGGCTCCTTCGCGAGCGCCTAGATGTAACGCCCGGTTTGGGCGAAGTTCGCGTGGGCACCGTGGACAAGTTCCAGGGCCGCGAGGCGCCGGTGGTGTTCTTTACGATGACCACGTCCTCGAGTGCGGACATGCCTCGGGGGCCGGAGTTCTTGTTCTCGAGGAATCGGCTCAACGTCGCGGTCAGTCGGGCGCGCTGTTTGGCGTATCTCGTGTGCACCGACACCCTGTTGAACTCTCGGGCGCGCACCATCGACGAGATGCGCCTCATTGGCACGCTGAGCGCGTTCGTCGAGTACGCGTCGAGCGCCGAGTAAAGGTGGCCCGGGGCGCCCGGACGACCTGGTTGAACTCGAGGCTCTCGCGGGGAAAGCCAGTGGCGCGATCGATTCGGTGCTCGAAAATGTCGTGTTGCAGACGCATTTTGGCGACGTGAGAACTGCTAGCATGGACTACCTGCTCTTAGCGAGAAGGGCCCAAGACTTGCGTTTTGAGGCTTTTCGCTGGTAGGGTAGGCATCCCTGTCATTGGGGTAACTCGGTGACGGATTCGACGGAGAAATCCTGAGATGGTGTACTTCGCACCTACGACCTTGGTCGCGTGTGTTGTCGCTCCTTGAAAACGGAAGAACGAGAGCCAAAAGCCAGTACGGACGGCGATGAACTGCTCTATCAGTTCACGTCGGTCGTCAAAAATTGCAGTAGGCAACGAGGCCACCCCGTGGTACTCGTTGTTGTCAGGTGGGAGTATGAGTCACCCATCTGGCTCTCTGATTTCTAGAGAACTTCGGTTCTCGAAGAATCTTGATGGAGAGTTTGATTCTGGCTCAGAATGAACGCTGGCGGCGTGCTTAACACATGCAAGTCGAACGGAATCCAAGGAGCTTGCTCCGAAAGATTTAGTGGCGAACGGGTGAGTATCACGTGAGCAACCTGCCCCGAAGATTGGGATAACACCGGGAAACCGGTGCTAATACCGAATACCCTCTACCTGTCGCATGACAGGTAGAGGAAATGTTTTTCGCTTCGGGAGGGGCTCGCGGTCCATCAGCTTGTTGGCGGGGTAACGGCCCACCAAGGCTACGACGGATAGCTGGTCTGAGAGGACGATCAGCCACACTGGAACTGAGACACGGTCCAGACTCCTACGGGAGGCAGCAGTGGGGAAT
>DATLTW010000049.1:0-13277 GCA_035533495.1 Acidimicrobiales bacterium
TCATCCCGTATTCGATGCCGTTGTGCACCATCTTGACGAAATGGCCCGCGCCGTTCGGTCCACAGTGCAAGTAGCCCTGGACGGCGGTGGCGCCACCGGTTCGCCCAGGCGTTGCCGGCGTGCCGTCGTCGCCGGGGGCAACGGACTTAAAGATCGGATCGAGGCGAGCGACGACCTCGTCTTCACCACCGATCATGAGGCTGTAGCCACGCTCGAGTCCCCAGACGCCGCCACTCGTCCCACAGTCGACGTAGTGGACGTCGTGTGTGGCCAGTTGGCGAGATCGCTCGACGTCGTCTTGGTAGAAGGAGTTACCCCCGTCGATGACGACGTCGCCGGGCCCGAGGAAGCCGCCTAACTCGTCGAGGGTCTCCTGGGTGATCGCCGCGGGGAGCATGAGCCAGATCGTTCGAGGCGTCGAGAGTCCATTTACCAGTTCTTTCAAGGAGGCCGCGCCTTGGACTCGCTCTCCTTCGAGCGTCGTGACAGCGTTCGCGTTCACGTCATAGACCACGCAGGTGTGTCCATCGTTGACCAGCCGGCGCACGATGTTCGAGCCCATTCGACCGAGCCCGATCATACCTAACTGCATTGGTTTATCGGTCGTCATCTTCGTGTCCATTCTTTTTTAATGATCGGTAGTGCGCAATGAGTGCGTTCGTTGACGAGTCGTGCGCCAATCGTTCGGGCGCGTCAAGACCGAGTTCGGGGATGATCTCGACGGCGAGTTGTTTGCCTAGTTCTACACCCCACTGGTCAAAGGAGTCGATGGCCCACAGAACGCCCTGGACGAAGACCGAATGTTCGTACAGGGCGATCAGCGACCCCAAAAGTCTTGGTGAGAGCGCCTTTGCCAAGAGTACGTTCGAGGGGCGATTGCCCTCCATCACCCGAGCAGCGAGGGCGCGCTCGTCGACGCCGGCGGCGCGAAGTTCCGATTCGGTTCGACCGAAGGCCAATGCTTGCGCTTGAGCGAAGACGTTCGACATCAAGATGTCGTGATGGTTGCCCAGTGGATTGAGGCTTTTGGCAAAACCGATGAAGTCTACGGGCACGACGGTGGTGCCTTGGTGGAGCAGTTGATAGAAGCTGTGTTGGCCGTTGGTGCCCGGCTCACCCCAGTAGATCGGTCCAGTGGGGTACGTAACGCGTTGGCCGTCCTCGGTGACGTGTTTGCCGTTGGATTCCATGGTGAGTTGTTGCAGATAAGCGGGCAGACGATGGAGATACTGGTCGTAGGGCAACACGGCCACCGTGGGATAGCCCATAAAGTTGTTGTTCCAAAACGCAAGCAGCCCCATCAACATTGGCAGGTTCTGTTTAAGAGGAGCGACGCAGAAGTGCTGATCCATCGCGTGAAAGCCTTCGAGCATCTCATTAAAACTCTCGGGTCCGACCGCGAGCAATGTAGAAAGTCCGATGGCGCTGTCCATTGAGTAGCGTCCCCCGACCCAGTCCCAAAAGCCGAACATGTTTGCAACGTCGATGCCAAAGGCGGCCACTTTCCCCGCGTTCGTTGAGACAGCGACGAAGTGCTTGGCTACGGCGTCTTCACCAAGACTCTCTACAAGCCACTGACGGGCCGAAGAGGCGTTGGTGAGGGTTTCGAGAGTGCTAAATGTCTTGGACGAGATAATAAAAAGAGTCTCGTCGGGAATCAGATCGCGAACCGATTCCACGAAGTCCGTCGCGTCGACGTTGGAGACGAATCGAAACGTGAGACCGCGCTCGGAGAAGTGACGGAGTGCCTCGTACGCCATCACGGGTCCGAGATCCGATCCGCCGATACCGATGTTGACGACATTTTTAATCGGCTGGTCGGTGTGTCCGCGCCATTGGCCACTTCGCACGAGCTCGGCGAAGACATTCATTTGATCGAGCACTTGATGCACTTGGGCTACAACGTCGACGCCGTCGACGACGAGTGAGGCCTTTTCCGGCATGCGAAGGGCGACGTGGAGTACGGCTCGGTCCTCGGTGACGTTGAGGTGTTTCCCGGCGAACATGGCGTCTCGACACTCTTCGACCTTCGACTCAACGGCTAACTGCACCAGGAGCGCCACCGTCTCATCGTTGATGAGGTTCTTTGAGTAGTCGAGGTAGAGACCCTCAGCTTCGACGGCGAAGCGCCGCCCACGCTCGGGATCGTCGTTGAAGAGATCACGAAGGTGCCAGGACGCAACGTCGCGATGGTGAGCGACAAGTGCGCCCCACGCAGGACGTTTAGGTAAAGGTGGCGTCGTCATAAGTGTCACGAATTCACTGACTAACTTAGCGTCGCCGAGATGTTCGATAAAAAGCCCCACCTTCGCGCCTCGAGAGCTGGACGCGCACGGTGCGCGGCATTAGACCACGTGAACGTCCTTCGAAGACGTGTCTTCTCTATGAGGGGTTCGTCACTTCGAGGGCCTATGCGGACTGCAATTCTCGCTCATCGAGAAAAGCCCACCACGCTTCGCCCACGAATCGAGCGGCGAACGCAACATCATTTAGATCGGGATCAAGCGACGCCAGTGCGTCAAGGGACCATCTGGCGTGATCCCCCTCAATCGAACCGTGTTCCTTCCAGAACTCCAGTGCCGTTTCATCGGCTTCGTAGTGCTCGCTTAAGCCAGCCGCCTTGGAATCGGCAATCGCCGCTCCTTGACTTTCGTAGGCGTACAGTCCCGAGAGCGCGGAGGCGGATCCGTTACGCAGGACCTGAGCGTATGCGTCGACGAGGCGCGATGTCGCGGGCGACATTGAAACAGGTGTCGCGTCTAAAATCGCGCGAAGGTGTCAAAGAGTTCGAGGTGAGCGGGGGGAGTTACCTCGTCTGAAAGATTGGCGTCGACAAAATCCTTCGCTGAGCCAGGGCTCAGTTCTTCGCTCAATTGTTGAAGGAACGACGGCAGCATCGCCTCGAAGAATCGATACTGCTCGGCGTAATGGGTCAACTCGTCGCGCTGCAAGGTGCCCGCTTCCCACCGGCGATAGAACGGGTGATTCAGCAGCTGAATGTCCGCTAATGCGATATCGATACGTCGCTGAAGGTCGGGAATCATATTGCGAATGTATCACTCATGCTTTGAGAAATCTTGACTCACGGAGGACACGGGAGAGCGAGCGCACGCCTGTCTTTGGTCAACCTCACACTGGCCCCACACTTTTGGGCGAAAGATAGGATGGAACGTGCCCGCATCGAATCCCCCTTCTCGCCGAGTGCCTCAAGGGCGTAAGCCGTCAAAAGGCGCACGGTCATCGTCGGCGTCCAAACCTTCGTCACGAGTTTCAAAAGGCGCGTCTGGTCAGGCTAAATCGGCCCCGTACCGTGGCGCGAAATCTGAATCACGTGGACCATTACGGCGCGACGACGCGCGTACCGCTAAGCCGCGCGGTCCTTTGGCGCGCGGCGCGAAACCATCTCGAAGTCCGCGTGACGAAGAGGCAGGACCAACGAGAGGGACTCGTCCGTACCGCAAGGCAACCAGCGAGACCGAGGCGCGACGACCAAACTCTGCTCGAAAGTTTTCGTCTCGAGCGGATCGACCAACGAGGTTCGGTCCATCTCGTACGCCCGCGCCCCTCACGCCCGAGCAGCGCCAACGCCAAGAGGCCGGTGAACGCGCCAAGCAAAAAGGTTGGGGCAGTGTCGCTCGAAAGGGAGCAGTCAATATCACCAGCACCGGCCAAGAACTTGGTGACGTCAAGAGTCGACAGCGCACGCCCGAACCACTGAGTCAGTGGGAGTCAGATGAACGACCCGCGAAACGAAGCGCCACCGCGAGCAAAGCCAAAGTCCGGGCCAAGTACGCCTTGCCCGGTGAAGTCGCCGCTGAGGTACGAAGAGCCTTCATTGGTACGACGTACATGCGCGAAAAAATGGTGAACACCCTGACCCGAGCGGCCGAAGCGTACGACCGCAAGCGTTACGAAGAGGCGTTACGACTCGGGCGGGTCGTCGCGGACGCGACGCCTGGCGTGGCCGCCGTGCGCGAACTCACGGGACTGGGCGCGTACCGCGCCGAGCGTTGGGCCATGGCCAAGATTCACCTGCGCGCGTACTTCGTCATCACTGGTGACCCGGAGCATCTGCCCCTCGTGATGGACGCCGATCGGGCGAATCACCGCTATCGCGCGGTCGAAAAGGCATTCGATGAGCTCCAAGCGAGCGAGCCGACGGCCGAGGTGCTGGCCGAGGGCCGCATCGTGATGGCCGCGACGTGGGCCGATCAACGGCGCTACGACGAGGCCGTTGAGCTTTTGACCCGAGCCGGGGCGGCGAAGCAGCTGCGCAACCCCTCGTATCGTCATCTGCGTCTCTGGTACGCCCTCGGCGACGTTTACGATCGGGCCGGAGACACGACGTCGGCTCGAGAACTCTTCTCTCGGGTGGTCATCGCTGAACCTGACGCCTACGACGCGAGTGATCGATTGAGAGAACTTGGCGCGACGCTGCCTCGAAAGAATCGCAAGCGACGCGTGACACCCACGTCTAAGAAGAAGCTCGACTAACTCAGGGCTGCCGTCGCCGCCGCGAGGGCGATCGAGGGACCGCGGGTGTCGCCCACCAAGCCAAACTGCATCTTGTTCATCATGTAGGCGACTGTCAACTCGACGTCTTGGTCCATGATGATGATCGAGCCACCATATCCTCCCCAGTAGCATCCCCGGGGTCCGAGGGGCACGTCGGAACTGGCCAGCCCGTACCCAAGGCCAAAGTTCACGTTGAAGTCGAGCACCTGATCCATGCTGCTCGTGCGGACTTGAAAGACCTTGTCACCGGTCTTCTCGTTGAAGAACCGATGGCCCTCGGCGTGACCGTTGTTGGTGATGATCTGTTGAATCAACGCGACCGACCGCGCGTTGCCGTGACCGTTGGCGGCCGGGATCTCGGCCGCGCGCCACCAGCGATTATGGGGAGCGCTCGCCTCGAGTCGCGGCGAAGTCAGTGTGCGATAGCCAATTGAGTTCTTGTCGGGTGGGAGAGCCTCGGACGTCGGCGGGGGAATGACGAGGCTGACGCGGTGCTCTTCAGATTCCGGGAGGCCAATGAAGAAATCGGCACCGAGCACGTCGGCGACTTCGCTCTTGAAGAACTGCCCAATGGTGGTTCCGGTCACGCGACGCACGACTTCGCCGATCAGATAGCCCTGGGTCAAGGCGTGGTAACCCGAGAGAGAGCGGTCGTCCCACCAGGGTCTCTGGTCGGCCAAATCTTGAACGCAGCGATCCCAATCCGCCAAATCCTCTGATCGAATCTCGTCACTGAATCCCGAGAGTCCCGCACTGTGATTCATCAGATGTGTCACTTCAATGTCGCCCTTACCATTGGCGGCGAATTCGGGCCAGTACGTCGAGACCTTTTCGTCGAAGTCGAGTTCGCCACGGTCATAGAGCATGAGGGCGACGAGAAAAGTCATGGTTTTGGTGGTGGACCAGACGTTCACCAGGGTGTCGCGATCCCAGGGCGTGGTCATCGCCTGGTCGCGGTAGCCACCCCACAGGTCACAGACCAATTCACCGCGGTGGATGACCGCGACCGAGGCGCCGACGTCGTCCCCACTGGCCAGACTGGTCTCTAATTGATCGCGCAGTACCGCAAACTTCGCGGTCGTGATTCCCTGAACAAGTGGCATGACGTTCTATCTCTCTGATCGGTGAAACTTTATAAATTATCGAAATTATGAGGTCATGCCGTGAAGGCCCACGAGCGAGCGAGCGTGCTCGATTTCTCCCATGTGGCGTAGGGCGTGTTGGTAAATCCAACACTCGAGGGCGTCGCTGCGGGAAATTCCATTCGCCCCGCCCACGCGCGCGGAGAAGGTGTTGACGATCGTCTCGCCGTAGGGCGCGCGTACGAGGACGTCGTTGAAAGTCGAAGGTTCGATCTGGGCCACGTAGGCCTCGGTCGCGCCAAAGACCCGCTGCTGGAACTCTTTCAAGGCGTCAAAGTCGCCCACCCGTTGGTGCATCATCTCCTCGACGCTTTTGTGTTTACCGTGGTCGGAAATCGCCAGTTTTAGCCGTCCGGCCCAGGTCTCATCGAACTGGGGCGCGGGCCCACCGATAAAGACCAAACTCCCGTCTTCGATGAGAACTTGGTGCACGAGCGAAAAAGCGATGGGCAGGGTCGTGGGGTAGACGACAGTGTTGATCTGTTCGAGCGTCATAGTCGAACAGGCGTCGCCATAGAGCGAATGGACGGCTGCGAGACGCCGGACCAACGATGATCGGTAGTCGACGTCCATTGCCCACTTTATCTACTGGTGAGTAGTTGCCCGGGGGGATGCAAGGCGCCAGCGACGAGAAGAGGCGCAAGAGTAGACCTTGTAAGATTTTGCTATGGATATTGCTGCACTTTTAGGCGACGAAGCGAAGTCGCTGCTCGAACACCGGGCCACCGCGTTTCCAAAAGAACTCCTGACCCTTCCCGGTCCGAGCTTCCTCGATGACGTGTTCACGTGGAGCGATCGTAGTTCCACGGTGCTTCGCAACCTCGGTACCCTCTATAGCCACGGACGTCTCGGGGGTACCGGCTACGTATCGATCCTCCCCGTGGACCAGGGCATTGAACACTCAGCGGCGGCCAGTTTCGCGCCGAACCCCGAGTATTTCGACCCGGCGCGACTGTGCGATCTGGCCCTAGCGAGTGACTGCAACGCCATCGCTACCACGTTGGGCACCTTGGGCATCGTCTCACGTCGCTACGTGCACCGGATCCCCTTCATTGTCAAGCTCAATCACAACGATCTCTTGCGCTATCCCAACAGTTTCGATCAGCAGCTCTTCGCCTCGGTGCGCCAAGCGGCCGATCTCGGCGCGGTCGGCGTGGGCGCGACGATCTACTTCGGGTCCGAGGGTTCGATTCACCAGATTGAAGAGAGCACGGCGGCCTTCGCTGAGGCCCACCGAGCGGGACTGTTTACCGTGTTGTGGTGTTACCTACGAAACGACGCCTTCGTCACGGGCGGCGTTGACTATCAACTCAGTGCCGACCTGACGGGCCAGGGCAATCACCTCGGCGTGACCATCGAGGCCGACATCATCAAACAGAAGCAACCAATTAATAACGGGGGCTACAACGCCGTCAAGTTCGGCAAGACCGATCCTCGGGTGTATTCGGCGTTGACGACCGATAATCCCATTGACTTGACTCGTTGGCAGGTCGTCAACTGTTACGCCGGACGCATTGGTCTCATTAACTCCGGTGGCGAAGCCAAAGGCGACAACGACCTTGCGGGCGCGGTGCGCACCGCGGTGATCAACAAGCGCGCGGGTGGTCAGGGCCTGATCGTGGGCCGAAAGGCCTTTCAGCGTCCCCTCGATGACGGCGCGGCCTTGGTGCACGCGGTGCAAGACGTCTATCTGGACCAATCAATCACCGTCGCCTAGTAATACGCTCACATCGTGGGTGAGAGCGACGGGGACGACGCCGGGTGGCTGACCTGGGCCAACGCCGTTACCTTGGTACGCCTTGCGTTTCTGCCGGTCTTCTTTTGGCTGCTCTTTGGTACCAATCACCGGGCGGTGGCGGCGTGGCTGCTCGCCGCATTGGGCGCCACCGACTGGATTGACGGCTACCTGGCTCGACAGCTCCATCAGGTCTCGAACGTGGGCAAGGTGCTCGACCCCACAGCCGATCGGCTGCTCGTGATTGGCGGACTGATTGCGGTCGCCGCGGCGGGGGGCGTTCCGTGGTGGTTCGCGGGCCTGACGCTGGTGCGAGAAGTCCTGGTGTCGGTGCTCACCTTGGTGCTCGCGGCGTTGGGCGCGGCGCGCATCAACGTGTTGTGGTGGGGCAAGGTCTCCACGTTCGCCCTGATGACGGCCTTTCCGCTCTTCTTGTTGACGACCAATCCCCATCACGCGGCGTTGCGGACTTGGCAGCACGACGCCCGAACGTCCTGTTGGGTTATTGGCCTTTTGGGCCTAGGCCTTTCGTGGCTCGTTCTCTTTGGCTACGTCAAGCCGGCGCTGCACGCCTTGCGCACCGGGCGCCAAGCCCGGTCAATCTTGTAAGTTGGCTCGCATGCAGATCCCGGACGACCTTCGATACTCCAGCGATCACGAATGGGCGAAGAGTGAAGACGCGCGTGTGCGCGTGGGCATCACCGACTACGCCCAAGACGCCCTCGGCGACATCGTCTTCATTGATCTGCCTAAGGTCGGTGCGATGGTGAGTGCGGGCGGCGTCATCGGCGAGGTGGAGTCCACCAAATCGGTGTCGGAGGTCTACGCGCCGGTGTCGGGGACCATCACTGCGGTCAACGACACGCTGCGTGCGTCGCCCGAATTGGTCAACAGCGATCCCTACGGCGCGGGTTGGATGTGTGAGATCGAGACAAGTTCACCCAGTGACTTTGACGCACTTCTCGACGCCTCGGGTTACGGGACCCTGACGGCTAATTAGCCCTGACGGCTATTTCGAAAGTTCACTAGTGTGAGTCACGTGAACTGCCGACGCTGCGGAGAGATACTCAACGCCAACGCGAATTTCTGTTGGTCGTGCGGCGCCCCTCAGCACGAGGCCACGTCACCTGAGACGATCGCGGTGCCGGTCGTTAGTGCGCCCGACGCGACGCATCCCGACGCCAATCGGGGCCCGCAAGGTGAACACCGTGACGAATTAGTGATCGCCGCCGGTCCCCAAGCGGGCACCCGAATCGAGCTGGCCAAGGACGTCACGACGGTCGGTCGACACGAAGCGAGTGATCTCTTGCTCGACGACGTGTCGGTCTCGCGCCATCACGGGGTCTTTACCCGCACGGCGAGCGGACGAATCACCCTGCGTGACCTCAACTCGCTCAACGGCACCTACGTCAACGGACGACGCGTCGAAGAGACGACCCTTCACTCCGCCGACGAAGTGCAGATTGGCAAATTCAAATTGGTCTTTTGGGAGGCAACACGATGAGCGTGAATCAGGGTGGTATGCGCATCGGCGAGGTGCACGCGCAGTTGCGCAAGCTCTTCCCCGAAGTCGAGTTGTCCAAGATTCGCTACTACGAAGACAAGGGTCTCGTGCAGCCCAGTCGAAGTCGCAAGGGTTATCGTCTCTACTCCGAGCGCGACGTCGACTGTCTGCGCGAGGCGATTCGCCTCGCGCAAGAGGAGTTCGTACCCCTGCGGGTGGTGCGCCTTCGACTCATCGAACAGGGGCTCTTGGTGGCGCCGAACGTGACGCCCGGCGCCCGTCACGTGGCCCGTGAGGCCACGGTGAGCGTGGTCAGCGCCCCCGCTCCCGCAGGCGTCGCACGTTCCGGGTCGACCCCAGTGGTGCGGGCGTCCAACGATGTGGAACCGACGCCGATTAAGCAGCACTTCTCTGTCACTGAGTTAATCGCCACGACCGGTCTCACGCCCGAAGAGTTCAACCAGATTCAAGCGCTCGGGTTGGTGACACCCGCGGAGGTCGAGGGCGAGACGGTGCTCAGCGCCTTGGACGTTCGCGTCGCGGCGCACGCGCGCGCGCTGCTCGCGCGTGGTGTTGACGCCCGGCTCCTCGGCTCCCTTCGTCGTATTGCCGAAAGAGAGATCGGTGTCATCGACGAGTTAACGCAATCCCTGCGAAGCGGGGGCAACGAGCGCTCACGCACCCAAGCCCTCGCCGTCGTGGCCGACGTCGCGCGCGAGGTGACGTCTCTTTGCAACGTGCTCGTGGAACGCGAACTCTCGTCGTACTTGCGCGCCTAAAGGCTCGCAGCCAAAGTTGCGCGGTCTAGGCTGGCCCCATGATTGAGGTAGTACTCCGCGCGGTCCGCGTTGACGTGGGGACGTCGACGCCGCTCTTGCTGCTCGAAGAAGTAGGGGGCGAGCGCGTGCTCCCGATTTACATCGGCGCGCCGGAAGCGGCGGCCATCGCCTACGCCTTGCAAGGTGTGGTGTCACCGCGTCCGATGTCCCACGATCTGCTCGGTCAGGTCGTGAGTGCCCTCGGCGCGAAGCTCTTCTCGGTGGAGGTCACCGAGCTCGTTGATAACACCTACTTCGCCAACTTGCGACTGGTTCGTTCGGGCGAGGAGATCATCGTCAGCGCTCGTCCGAGTGACGCCGTTGCCTTAGCGCTGCGTGTCGGCGCGCCAATTTTGATTAGCGACGATCTCATGGCGGCCGAGGGGCGCGTCATGAAGTTGGCGTACGACGAAGAGGACGAGGAGTACGTGGAACTCGACGCGCCCAACGAGGCCGATTTGGTGGCACAGCTTCGAGAGTTTCTCGATCAAGTTCGACCGGAGGACTTCGATACGTGAGTCGAGCCCTCAAGTCACTCGCCATTTTCTTCGCTTTCGTCGCCATTTACACTTTGAGTCGTCACTTGGTCAGTTCGACCACCACCACGACCACCACCACCACTACCACCACCACGTCGGTCACCTCGACCTCCCTCGGGGGCACCGCGTGCCAAGCGAAGGATTTCTCGGGTGTCTACAACGAGGGTGAGGGCGCCGCGGGGACCATCTACGCGAGTGTCACGCTGACCAAGTCGAGCACGGGCTCGTGCACGTTGAAGGGGTGGCCGCTCATCACGCTCCAGGACAAATTTGGCGCGGTGTTGACCTCATCCACATTGGACGTGCCCTCAAGCGGCAACAGTTTTCAATTTCTCACTTCCCAGGCGAACAATCCGCCGGCGGCCGTGACCGTGGCCCAAAACGGAACCGTTCAGTTCTCCTTGGCGTACTCCGACGTCCAGTCGGGCACCACAGTCTGCCCCGACGCGATCACCGTGAGCATCCAATTTATGGCCAGCGGCGGTGCTATTGACGTGACGCCGGCGTACCCGGTCGCACCTTGTGACAACGGTCGACTCGTAGCCAGCCCGTTCTACTAAGGGGCATCGTCGACCCGGTGGTCGAGTTGAACCAGTATTCGACCCCGTGTTCTTCCGCCTCGCACGTCGTCGAGCGCACCCGCGATTCCTTCGAGACCGACCACTCGGTCAACCAGCGACGAGAAGTCGACGCGCGGTGCCAGCTCGCCCAGTGCTCGCCAGACGCGCTCGCGGGTAGCGCTCGTCGCCTCGACGGCGTCGACGCCCACCAGGGTCACCGCGCGAGTAATGAAGGGATAGAGCGTGGTGGAAAGATTGGCGCCCGCCACGACGCCGCTCGTCGCCACGGCCGACCCGTAGCGCAGCGAACGCAGCACTTGGTGCAGCGTCTCGCCCCCTACGCAGTCAATGGCGCCGTCCCAGAGCTCGCTGCCTAACGTTCGATCGAGTCGATCGCTGAGTTCACTTCGTCCAATGACGCGCACGGCCCCACGCTGCATGAGCCACGGCGCCTCGTTGAGCGACCCTGTCGAGGCCACGGGTGCGTACCCTCGTAGCGCGAGGTAAGTCACCGCGTGTGAACCAACGCCTCCGGTGGCGCCGGTAACCAGAACTTCTGCACCGGGTTGCAGTCCCTCGTCCTCAAGCGCGAGGACACTGGCCATGGCGGTGAAGCCAGCAGTACCGATCACCATCGCCTCGCGGGGAGAGATGGTGGAGGGCAGTACGGAGAGTTGTCGTTGCGACGCGTAGACGAACGGCGCGAAGCCCCCGTCTCGTCCGACGCCGAGATCCCCGCCGTGCACGGCCACTCGTGTCCCGGGCAGCACGCCGTGGACGGGGTCGCGTTTCACCACGCCGGCCGCGTCGACGCCGCCCACGAGCGTGGCCTGGCGTCGAACCCGACTGGGCGCGCTGGCGACCATGGCGTCTTTGAAGTTCACGCTCGAATACTCGACCTTGACCAGGACGTCATCGGCGTTGCACGGCGAGGCCTCTACGTGACGCACTTCGCACGAAAGTTGCCCGCTGGTCTCACTGACGACGAAAGCTCGCATCGATCCAGATTACGCAGCGCGTTCGTCACCCTGAGCCAGGCCGTACCATCTTCAGGGTGACCCAAATTCTCTTGAATGGCCATCCCACGTGGGCGCTGCTACCAAAGAAGAAGGGGAAGACCGTGCTCTTTTTGCACGGGGGACTGAGCAGTAGCGACAGCCTTCTTCGCGTCTTGGGTCCGCGACTCTCGAAACGATTCGCGCTGACCGCCTTTGACCGTCGCGGCCACGGACGCAGTGCCGACACCGATAGGCCCTTTTCTTACAACGCCATGGCCGATGAGACCATCGCCTTTTTGGAACTGCTCGGGCGGCGGGTGTACGTGGTGGGCCATAGTTGCGGTGCCAACGTGGCGCTCTTGGTTGCTCTACGGCGACCGGACCTATTCAAGAGAGTGGCGTTGGTCGGCGCGAACTACCACTTCCAAGGGCTCGTGTCGATGCCGGATTTCACGCCGTCGAGTCCAGGATTCTCAGACTTCGCCACGGAGTACGCGCAACGCTCGCCCAACGGAATCGAACACGCGAGCACCGTAGTGGAAAAGTCATTGACGTTGGTCAAAACGCAGCCAACACTGACGCTCGAAGAGCTCGCCACAATCTCGCTGCCGGTGTTGGTGATGTCGGGTGACGACGACGTGTCGAAACTTTCGCACACGATCGAGATGTACGAGGCCATTCCCGAAGCCCAACTCGCGATTCTGCCCGGAACCTCGCACTCGGTGCTCAAGGAACGAACCAAGGAAAGCGGAGAGATCATCGAACGCTTCTTTCGGGGCCCGATACCTCCGCGAACTAAGTACCCGCTGCGTCGTGCGCCGAACAAACCTGGGAAGAGTTGAAGCGCCGCTGAACGTTGTTCCCTCGGTACACTTGACTTCATGTTGGCGCAGCTCTTGAACGCGCGCGACCGGGGCATGATCTGGTGGACGGCGCTGGACAAACTCATGGGCGACGCGCTGCTCTACGCCCTGGCGGCGTGCTTTGCGCTGGTGCTGGGCTGGACGTCGACCCAGGCCGCGCAGTGGCAGTGGGGCTACTTGACCGTCGGGCCCTACGCCCTGATCGCGCTCGCCGCGTTCTTCCTGGCACGACGGGTACGCCGAAGAGAACACCTCGTTCGGATGATCCTCCTGGGTCTCGTGGTGATTGGCGCGGTCTTCGTGCCGCTTGGACTTGAGGCGCACTGGCGTCACGCCCAGCCCGAAGTCGGCGTGATCTCGCGCGCGGGACAGTTGCTCAGCAAGGGTAAAGACCCCTATCGCGCCTACAAGGTCGACGGTCGCGTCGTCAACGAGATTCCCGGACTGCCGGCGTTCGAATCGTTCTTCCCCTACTTTCCCTTGATGGGGGTCTTTGGTCTGCCGAGCGCCGCCACCCACGAGAGTAAAGGTCTGACCGACGCACGAATCGTTATGACGTTGATGACGCTACTGGCCAGTGGGTTGGCCCTCGCGCTCCTGCGC
>DATLTW010000050.1:0-11094 GCA_035533495.1 Acidimicrobiales bacterium
TGACGACCGATGAGCACCCTCCCACTTCCCGTACCGGGCTTCGCGCTTCCCGAGACCTATCGCGCCGCGCGGCACGACAGCTTGAACTTTGAGGCCTGCGGGGGCGAGCGTCACTCCAGAGACGACTTCGCTCTACGACCGTACGGCCAAATGATCTTCTTTCCCGCGAAAGTCGCCAAGAGAGTGATCGAACGATTCAACCGAAAGGAAGGCAATATGTCAGACCACGACGAGGCGACGAGCCAATCTCGCGAGGCGACGAGCCAATCTCGCAAGGCGAGCGCGAGCCGCGCCGGCGCGGGCGAACGTCAACGAAAGGAGACCTTCGTCTCCTCGGGCCCCGTGCGCGCCAAGGTGTCGACGCGCAGTGGTGACGTGACCGTTCACGTCGGTAAGGGTCACGAACTCGAAGTCACGCTGAGCGTCAACTCGGCGAAGAACGAACACCTCTTGGAACTCGCCGAAGTCCGTTTCGACGCCAAGAGCAACGAGTTGGAGATTCTCACCCAGCCTGCTCACGGCACAGCGTCGAAGCATGGCGTCCGGGTCGGGTCGAAGATGAAGTGGTTCGATTTTGGCCGTTCCGATCTCGACGTGTTGGTCGTCCTGCCCCAACAGTCGTCGCTGGAGGTGTCCACGGTCTCGGGCGATTTGGTTGCGTACGGATCGCTCGATCACGTCAAGGTATCGAGCGCGTCGGGCGACGTGCGTCTAAATGATTCATCGACGACGCTCGACGTGCGTACCGCCTCGGGTGACGTGAGCACCGGACGGGTATTCGAAAGCCTGAAGTGCAAGAGCGCCTCGGGCGATGTGGACTGCCTCGGTGCCGCGTCCAAGACCGAGATCATGAGCGCCTCGGGCGACGTAGTCGTGTCGGCCGATCGACCCGGCGACGTACTGGTGCGGGCCGTCTCGGGCGACGTCAAGGTGCGCGTGGCCCGTGGACTGTCCGTTGACGTGAATGGCCAGACCGTTTCGGGCGAGATGGGCTCGAACATAGATCTTGACGCATCCGGTGACGCCATGGACGACGAAGACGCGCTCTACATCAAGGTGAACACCGTCTCGGGCGATATCAGAATTGACAAGGCGTCCTAATCGGATCCTCGTCCGGCGGTGGCTCGCGAAAGTACCGAACCCTTTGCTGCCGCTCGCGAATCCGAATCATCCGTAAGGTGAAATAATCGACGGATGATTCTGGTCGACACGGTTCCTAGTAATCCGGAGCATTTTACGCAGCTCGTGGCCTTTGCCAAATAGGTCGTGGACGTCTGTAGGGAGATCGGCGTCGAACCGGTAGCCAGCGGCAGTGTGGCCTTCCTCGCGTACACCAAGAATCAAGACTTTTCGGTGAACGACATCGATCTTTCATGTAGCGAGGCAGAGTTCGCCCGACTGAGTGATGCACTCAACGATCACGGCATCGAGTGCAAGGTGACCCCTTGGCACGTGTTGCAATCGCTACGAGGTGACTTAAAGGTAGAGTTCGACTCAAGTGAATTCTGGATGAACGATCTGCCTCATGACGACGAGTCGTTGCAGATCCAAGATCTACAGATCCGGGTCGTTGGCCTTGGTGCCTTGACCGAACTGTACCGAAGGGGTCTTCACGCCACAGCGGACAGTGTCGACGAGATCGCCCAATCCAAGCACGATGCTCTGAAAGCGAAGTACGACGCACTGCTCGCGTTGGGCGGCGTGATTGGAACATAATGACCAATTCATTCAGCCCACCTCGGTTGTCGCGCCATCGTTCATCGCAACGGTGCGCGAAATGTCTACCTCATCGAGAAGGCGTCGATCATGCGTCGTCAACAGTAACGTCCCGCCGAAGTTCTCCAACGCTTTTTCCAGTTGTTCGATGGCGGGAAGATCAAGGTGATTGGTCGGTTCGTCTAGGACGAGGAAGTTCACACCCTGTGCTTGAAAAATTGCCAACTCCGCTCGGGTTCGCTCTCCGGGTGAGAGCAACCGCGCCGGGCCTATCACTTGCCTTGGCCCGAGTCCGAATTTGGCCAGGAGGGACCGGGTCTCCGATTGGCTAAGGCGGCATCGATCACTCACGTAACGCGCCAAGTCGTGGTCACTCTGAAGAGCTCGACGATCTTGGCCCAATACGCCAGCCACCACACCCGGCCCCATCCACCGACTCCCGCGAGTAATTCCTAGTGTGCCAAGCACGGTTTGTATCAACGTCGATTTACCCGATCCGTTGTGTCCCGTTAACGAAACCCTTTCACCCCACGCGACTTCCAGATTGATCGGGCCCAATCGGAACGTCGCTCGTTCGACCACCACGTCGATCAATCTGACGACGATTTCGCCAGCGCGAGTGGCTTCATCAATGGAGAATCGTAAGTCCCATCCCTCGAAGGGTCTCTCCACCACTTCGAGATTCTCTAGCGCTCGCTCAGTCTGTCGAGCTTTGTGAGCGTGCTTCTCGGTCCGATTGATTCGAAAGTCGCGTTGCGCCTTGTCATGGTCTGGGGGATTCTTTAACTCTTTGCGCACACCGTCAATCGCCCACTGGCGCTGTCGATCGGCTCGGCTCGTGAGTTGAGTCTTCCGCCGCTGAAACTCCTCAAACGCTTCTCGAGCTTGTCGCAGCGCGTTGGCGCGTTCGCTCTGGTATCCGGACCAACCGCCCCCGTACTCTCGCGCTGTGTGATGATGCTCGTCGAGTTCGAGCACCGAGGTGACGGTGCGTTCGAGAAACGCGCGGTCGTGCGAAACGACCACCGTGGCACCTTCGCGCTGGAGGACCCAGCGCTCCAATCGAGCGAGACCGGCAAAATCTAAGTCATTGGTTGGTTCATCCAGCAACACGACGTCGAATTGAGAGAGTTCAATACTCGCCAGCGCCACCTTGGCCTCTTGTCCACCCGAGAGAGTCGACACGTCCCAGCTGGCAACTGACGCGATACCGAGTTCATCCAACACGGTCACCAATCGAGCGTCAAAGCTGCTGACGCCCAGTGATTCATACCGATACAACGCTCGTTCGTAGCGTCGCGCAGCGTCGCGAGTGTTCGACGCCAAGTCATGTGCTGCCGCGTTGAGTTCGGACTCGGCGTCGGCGACGCCAGTTCGTCGCGAGAGAGCTTGGCGCACGGTTTCACCCGCACGGCGATCGTGCTCTTGCGCCAAATAACCGACCATCGCGGTCGGTGGTTCCAGGGTTACACTGCCCGCGTCGGGACGTTCCTTACCCGAGAGGAGTTGCAGGAGAGTAGTTTTCCCGACGCCGTTTGGTCCAATGACGCCGAGGCAACTTCGCGGCCCAACTTTCAACGAGACGTCGTTCAAGACCGTCCGTCCGCCGCGATCGTGCGTCAGTGTGCGGGCGCTGAGTACGGCGGTGGCCGCCAGAGAAGAGTACGAGGGGTGCGAAATCGGCATCTGAAATCTCCAAGAACGAGGGACGAAGTTCAATCGAGAAAATTCAGGAATTAACGCACCGTCGCATGGTAGCGCACGTCTTGAGCGACGACGGCACTCAACGTCGCTCCACCGACGCCGCCGAGGAACTACGGGGCGATTCTGTTGGGAGCCTTCTACCTCAATCTTCTTGATCGAGGACCGCTCGCCGTGTCGATGATGAGCGGCACGTTTCCGCGACCACGTTGCCACCTGGACGATAAGCCAGGTGGGCGGCACGCGGCGCGTCAAGGATGGCGAAGTCGGCTCGCGCGCCCACTCCGAGATGACCAACGTCGCCTCGTCGCAGAGCCAGTGCGCCGCCTTTGGTGCTCGCGAAGAGCGCCTCGTCCACACTCATGAACATCTCTCGCACCGCGAGCGACATGACAAAGGCCATGCTCGTCACGTACGAAGACCCCGGGTTGCAGTCCGTCGCGAGCGCCACGGTGACCCCGGCGTCGAGCAATCGTCGTGCGGAGGGGTACTCCGAGCGGGTCGAGAACTCCGCGCCCGGCAAGAGGGTGGCGACGGTGGCCGACGCGCTCAAGAGATCGATATCGCTGTCCTCGAGGTACGTGCAGTGATCCACACTGGCCGCGTCGAGCTCGACCGCGAGGGCGACCGCGCCGCTGTGGGCGAGTTGATTGGCGTGCAGTCGTAACGCCAGTCCCTTGGCGCGCGCACGCTCGAGCACCTCGCGCGCTTCGTCGACACTGAAGGCCCCTCGGTCGCAGAAGACGTCGGCCCATTTCGCCAGCGGCGCGCACGAGTCGAGCATTCCAGAACAGAGCAGTTCCACGTAGCCCTCGCGATTGTTCTTGAACTCGGGCGGCACGACGTGCGCCCCGAGCCACGTCACCTCGTCGGAGAACCCTCGGGCGATCTCGAGCTCTCTTCTTTCGCCCTCGGTCGTCAGTTCATAGCCCGACTTGATCTCCACCGTGGTTACCCCCCCGGCGAAGAGTTCGGCCATGCGCTTGCTCGTCCCACGACGCAGTTCGTCGCTCGAGGCCGCGCGCGACGCGGCGACGGTGCGCAGTATGCCACCCCCGTCGTAGTGCACCCCGGACATTCGCGCTTCAAACTCGTCGCTGCGTTCGCCGGCGAAGACCAAGTGGGTGTGCGAATCAATGAACCCCGGGATGACGGCGCCGTTCTTCGCGTCGAGCATCTCGTCGGCGTCGGGCGCGTCGCGGTTGGGACCAACCCAGAGCACCTGTTCGTCGTCCACCACCATCGCCGCGTCCACCAGGCGACCGAGCGCGCTTTCGTCGCCGATCGAAGGGTCGTTCGTTGTCAGTTCACCGATGTGGCGCACCACCCGAGTCGTCATGGGCCCTCTCGCATCGGTATTCGCAGTCCGTGCTGTAGGGCCGTCTCGTCGGCGATCTCGTACCCGGCGTCGACGTGGCGCAGCACGCCGGTCGCGGGGTCGTTGGTCAACACCCGTCGCAGCTTCTCACCAGCCAGCGCGGTGCCGTCGGCGACGCAGACCTGCCCGGCGTGGATCGAACGGCCGATCCCCACGCCCCCACCGTGATGAATCGAGACCCACGACGCGCCCGAGGCCGTACTGACCAGCGCGTTCAAGAGGGGCCAGTCGGCGATCGCGTCGGATCCGTCGAGCATCGCTTCAGTCTCGCGATAGGGCGACGCGACCGAGCCGCTGTCGAGGTGATCGCGCCCGATGACCAGGGGCGCCTTCACCGCGCCCGAGGCGACGAGATCGTTAAAGGCCACGCCCGCGCGGTCACGCTCGCCGTAGCCGAGCCAACAGATTCGCGCCGGCAGTCCTTGAAAGGCCACGCGGTCTTGGGCCTTGGTGATCCAACGTCGCAGGAGATCGTTCTCGGGAAAGAGCTCGAGCACGGCCCGGTCCGTGGCGGCGATGTCAGCGGGGTCCCCCGAGAGCGCGGCCCAGCGAAAGGGCCCCTTGCCCGCACAAAAGAGCGGTCGAATGTACGCCGGCACGAAGCCGAGGTAGTCGAAGGCGCGCGCGTAACCGCCCAGTTGGGCCTCGCCGCGCAACGAGTTGCCGTAGTCGAAGACTTCGGCGCCCTCGTCCATGAAGCCCACCATCGCCTCGACGTGGCGCACGATGGACTCTCGCGCGCGATCAGTGAACTCTTCGGGCTTCTTCTCGGCGTAGTCGTGCCAGTCGCCCAGATCGATGCCCTCGGGCAAGTAGCTCAGCGGATCGTGCGCGGAGGTCTGGTCGGTGACGATGTCGATCTCGACCCCCCTGGCCAAGAGCTCGGGCAGGATCGTCGCGGCGTTGCCCAACAGCCCCACGCTCAAGGCTTGGCGCCTCATCTTGGCGTCCAGCACCCGGCGTAACGCCGCGTCGAGGTCGCTCGTCCACTCGTCGAGGTAGCGCTGCTCGACGCGGCGCTGGAGGCGGGTGGGATCGACGTCCACGCACAGACACACGCCGTCGTTCATCGTGACCGCCAAGGGTTGGGCGCCGCCCATGCCCCCCGCGCCGCTGGTGAGCGTCAAGGTCCCGGCCAACGTGCCGGCGAATCGCTTGGTCGCCACGGCCGCGAACGTCTCGTACGTTCCTTGCAAGATGCCCTGGGTCCCGATGTAGATCCACGAGCCGGCGGTCATCTGGCCGTACATCGTCAGACCGAGCGCTTCGAGTCGGCGAAACTCCGGCCACGTCGCCCAGTCGGGCACGAGATTGGCGTTGGCGATCAATACCCGTGGCGCCCACTCGTGGGTTTGCAGTACGCCCACCGGTCTTCCGGACTGGACCAGCATGGTCTCGTCGGACTTAAGGGTCCTCAATGTGCGCACCAGCGCGTCAAAGCTGGGCCAGTCGCGCGCGGCCCGGCCGGTGCCGCCATAGACCACCAGGTCGTCGGGACGTTCGGCGACCTCGGGATCTAGGTTGTTCTGGAGCATACGAAGCGCCGCCTCTTGGGGCCAGGCGAGCGCACTCATTGATGACCCTCTGGCCGCTCGGACGGGACGCGCGCCTTGCATCGGAACTCCCCTAGCGCAGTGTCACGAAGCGTGACACCGTGTCGAGCAGCTCTCGAGAAGCGACGAGTTCACTCACCGCGGCGATCTCGGGCGAGAGCCACCGATCGTGCCCCGGACCGCCCGAGCGCGCGTTCACCTTGTCAGCGACCGCGCCCGTTACCGGCGAGGGCGTCAAGGGCGCGCGCAACGCCAGGGCGCGCGCGCTCGCGAGCATCTCGATCGCCACGACGTCGCGAAACGCGTCGAGGGACCGTCGCAATTTCCGCGCGGCGTGCCAGCCCATCGACACGTGGTCTTCTTGCATGCCCGAAGAGGGAATCGAGTCGACGCTGGCCGGCGTGGCCAGTCGCTTCATCTCACTCACCAGCGCCGCTTGGGCGTACTGGGCGATCATGAGACCCGAGTCGACCCCGGGCTGGTGCGCCAGGAACGCCGGGAGGCCGAAACTTCGATTCACGTCGAGCAAGCGGTCGGTGCGGCGCTCGGACATCGAGGCGACGTCCGCTAAGGCAATAGCGAGATAGTCGAGGGCGTAGGCGACGGGCGCGCCGTGAAAGTTTCCGTTCGAGACCAGTGAGCCGTCGGTCAGCACCGAGGGATTGTCAATGGCGGCGGCCAGTTCGATGTCGGCCACGTGGGTGGCGTAGGTGAAGGTGTCGCGCGCGGCGCCGTGCACTTGGGGCGCGCAGCGCAGTGAGTAGGCGTCTTGAACCTGGGAGGGGTCGTCGAGGTGTGAACTAACGATTCCAGATTCCTCGAGCAAGGCTGCCAAATTTTCGGCGCTGGCCAACTGGCCCGGGTGCGGGCGCAGCGCGTGAATCTCCGCCAGGAAGACCCGATTGGTTCCGCGAAGGGCCTGGATGGACATCGCGGCCGCGAGATCGATCTGTTGCATCAGTGCCATGCCGTCGTCAATGGCCAGCACGAGCTGGCCCAGCATGCCGTCGGTGCCATTTATCAGCGCGAGTCCCTCCTTCTCGGCCAACGTCACGGGCGCGAGTCCCGCGTCCTTGAGCGCGTCGGCCGCGGAACAGCGCGCTCCTCCGGCGTCGCGCACGTCACCCTCGCCCATCAGTGCCAATGCCACGTGCGCCAGCGGCGCCAGATCACCCGAGCATCCGAGCGAGCCGAATTCGTGCACGACGGGCGTGATGCCCGCATTGAGTAACGCCGCGTACGCCAGGGCGGTCGTTGGACGAACGCCCGACACGCCGCTACAGAGATTGGTCAGGCGCGAGACCATCATGGCGCGGATGACGTCGTTCTCGACTTCGGGCCCGACGCCCGCGGCGTGAGAACGGATCAACGATCGTTGCAGGTCGCGTCGTTGCTCGGGCGAGATCGACGTGGTGGCGAGCGAGCCAAAGCCCGTCGAGAGTCCGTAGATGGGCTCGCCACTGCTCACGAGCTCCTCAATGGCCAAGCGCTGGCGAGTCAGGCGAGCGAGGACCTCGTCACCCAAGGAGATCGGCTCGAACTTTCTCGCGACCGCGACGAGCTGAGCTCTGCTCAGCGCCCCGAGGCCTACAACGACGGCCACTTCGATCTCCTCACCACGCCCGTGAGCGCCTCGAGCACCAACAGCGCCGCCAGACGCACCGTGCGTTGGTCGGCGCTGTCGCGCTCGACGTCGATTTCGGTGAAGTCGATCGCCGCGACCGCCTTGGACGAAGTCACCTCGCGCACGAATCGTCGCACTTCGTCGGCGCTCAGTCCCCCGGGCGCCGCCGCGGGGCATCCCGGCACGAGCGAGCGATCGGCGACGTCGAGGTCGACGTCCACGTAGATCTTTCGTCCGCCGGCGC
Source organism: Acidimicrobiales bacterium (assembly GCA_035533495.1). Classification (GTDB taxonomy): domain Bacteria; phylum Actinomycetota; class Acidimicrobiia; order Acidimicrobiales; family RAAP-2; genus RAAP-2. Next base: position 8,217 of record DATLTW010000050.1, read on the forward strand.
CCGCGATCGCCACGGCCCTTCGCACGATCGACGCGACGTCCTCGTTTCGAAAAGCGTCACGCTGGATGACGGTGACGCCCGCGTCGAGCGCATTGAGAGCGTAGGCCGGGCTATTCGTGAAATCGGCCAGTCCCACCTGCACGACGTGACGTGGGTCGAGGCCCTCATCTAGGAGTTGGCGAACCGGTGAGCCGTTGGAACGGCCCTCGCGCATATCGAGGTGGGCGTCCAAGGTGATCAGTCCGTACTCCTCGAAGTGACCACCGGCGAGCGCGCCCAGAGCGTGCCAGGTGGCGGCGTTGTCGCCGCCGAGTACTACCGTCAAGCGCGCCTCGGGCGCGAGACCGGCCAACGCGGCCGCGACGCGAGTGCTCCCCCTTTTGCCGTCGGGGTCGGCCACGTCGCCGTAGTCCACGAGCGTCACGTGTTCGCCCAGGTCGAGTCGATCTTGGAACGACCACGTCGAGTAGTGCTTCAGCGCCCGACGAATGGCCTTGGGCGTGCTCGAGGACGATCGTACCGAGACTGAGGTCTTGTAGGTCGGCACGCCCAGCAGCGCCACGTTCCTCTTGCCCGGCACCGTCTCACGGTGCAACAACGTCGCCGCCGAGGGCCATTGAGGGTCGTGCGTCGTTGCCACGAAGCCATGTTAGGCACGCACGAAAACGCGGTTCATTGTTGCCGATGAAGCCTCGCCGAGACGACTAACGATCGACCGTTCTCGTGCCGCTCTGCTCGGGTTCTTCGGGCTCGACCTCGATGAACGTCGGCACGACGGTCGGGGCGAGGTCGTGGCCGACGTCGTCGCGGTACGCCGGCGTGGGCGTCGCCAAGTACTCGCCTTCGACGGTGCGCGAGACGATGTTGGGGGTCTTACGTTTCCCAGCCCCGTGCACGGCCTGTAACTCCTTGCAGATCTTGTAGGCGACCGGGTAGGCGATCAGGGGCACCACGATCGTCGTGATGCGCATCAGCCACAACACGCTATTGAGCGAGATGTGAAAGAAGTTCGCGATCACGTCGGTGGAGCTCGCGACGAAGAGCATTGTCACAAACGCCAGCACCGAGACGCCCGCGGCGGTGCGCTTGGGTCGGTCACTCGGTCGATCCAAGAGATGATGTATCTCGTTGTCCTTCGTGTAGCGACGTTCGATGAGCGGCCAGGCGTAGGCCAAATTAAAGATGATCCCGGGCAAGATCAGCGCGGGCACCAACACTTCGAAGGGGATGGTATGGCCGAAGCTGTGAAACGACCACGAAGGCCATATCCGAAGCGCCCCGTCCAAAAAGCCCATGTACCAGTCGGGTTGGACGGCGTAGGAGATGCGCGAGGCGTCGTAGGGACCGAACTGCCAGATCGGGTTGATCTGGGCAAAGGCGCTCAGCAGCGCCGTGAATCCTCCCACGATGAAAAGAAAGCCCGTGGTCTTGGCCATGAAGACCGGGAACATGGGCGAACCCACGACGTTCTTCTCGGTACGGCCCTCGCCGGGGAACTGGGTGTGCTTTTGGCGAACGAGCAAGAACAAGTGCGCGCCCACCAGCCCGATGATGATGAGCGGCACGATCAGGCAGTGCAAGATGTAGAAGCGTGGGATGGTCGAGGTGCCCGGGAAGTTCCCCCCGAAGATGAAGAACGCGAGGTACGTGCCCACGAAGGGTATCGAGAGCAAGATCGAGTAGGCGATGCGAATGCCGGTGCCCGAGACCAGGTCGTCGGGCAACGAGTAGCCGAGGAAACCGTTGACGATCGCCAGCGTCAACAACGTGACCCCGACGGTCCAGTTGAGTTCGCGAGGTTTACGAAACGCGCCGGTGAAGAACACGCGCGCCATGTGCACGACCATGGCCCCCACGAAGATGTCACAGGCCCAGTGGTGCATCTGGCGCATCAAGAGCCCGCCTCGCACCGCGAAGGAGATGTTCACGGTCGAAGAGAACGCTTGGGTGACCTTTTGACCGTCGAGGGGCAGGTACGAACCGTGGTAGGTCACGATCGCCGAACTCGGGATGAAGTAGAAGGTGAGAAAGACGCCCGTGACGAGCAGGATCACAAAGGAGTACAGCACGATCTCGCCGAGCATGAACGACCAGTGGTCGGGAAAGATCTTGTCCATGAAGGTGCGTCCGCCCTTGGCCACGCCCAGACGGTCGTCGAGCTCGTTGAGCGCCTTGCCGACCTTGCCGTAGGGGCCAGCGGCCTTGCGCTGGGCGCGCTTATTGGTGGCGGTGATCTCGCTCACGCGCGCTCCCAAAAGCCCGGCCCCACGGGCTGGTTGTAGTCCGCCTGGGCGCGAAGGTAGCCCGCGGAGTCGATGTAAAGCGGCAACTGGGGTAGCGGTCGTGGCGCCGGACCGAACTGGGGCACGGCGCCGTTGTTGACGTTAAACATCGACTGGTGACAGGGACATACCAGCAGCTGTAACTGCTGTTCGTAGAGCCCGACCGGACACCCCAAGTGCGTGCAGAGTTTGGAGTAGGCCACGTAGCCCAGCGGAGTCCAGGACTCGCGACCCTTTTGGGTCGTGAACCCCTGATTCGAGACTCTGATCAACACCGTTTGGTCGACGGCCTGGCCGCGATCGGTGTTCTGGGTGCCCTCGGGAAAGACCGTCATGATCGACCCGACCGCCAAATCGCCGGCCGAGACCCGTCGCCCGGTCTGGTCCACGACGTACGAGCCCTTTCGCCAGTCGGTGTGAAAGAGCGTGCCCTTGGGCAAGGGGCCCAGACTGCGCAACACCGGGAACATCGCCACGACCCCAAAGATGCCCAGTCCCCCGGCGAGAATGCCCCCGAGCATCTTGCGGCGCTTCATCACGTTGCCTCCGCGCTCGACGATCGCCGCGGCGAAGGCGTCGCGCTCGGCCTCGGAGTT
>DATLTW010000051.1:0-13827 GCA_035533495.1 Acidimicrobiales bacterium
CGGCCACGAGGCGCACGCCGACGTGAACGCCGCTCGCAACATCCTCGGGGCTGGACTGGCCCTTCTGGCCGCGCAAGCGACCTGAAAAGAAGCGGGCGGCTTTAGCCGCCTGAGAAGTCACCGTTACACCTTGTCGTGGCGACGAAAGATCGTCAGTCGATCCTCGCCCACGCGAGCTCGAAGTTCAGGGTCGGTCACACCAAGTCCCTCCCTCGGCGCCGCGCACAGGATGCCGATCTTCCCTTCGTGACGGTTGTGGTGCACCTCGTAGGCGGCCTCACCGGTCTCTTCTAGGGGAAAAACCGCCGAAAGCGGCGGCACGACGTTGCCGTCGATGATGGTCTGATTGGCGGCCCACGCCTCGCGGTAGTTCGAAAAGTGCGACCCTCGGATGGTCTTAAGTTTCATCCATAGGTGGCGATTGTCATATTCGACCAGGTAGCCACTCGTCGCGGCACAGGTGACAATGATGCCACCTCGTTTGGCGACGAACACGCTGGCGCCCATGGTCGAGCGACCGGGGTGCTCAAAGACGATGCCCGGATCATCCCCGGCGAGTAAACGGATGTCCTTGCCCAGTCGGCGCCACTCACTCTCGTCTTGAGTGTGCTCGTCCTTCCAGAACTTGTAGTTCTTCTCCTCGCGATTGATGACGTACTCACAGCCGAGTTCGTGTAGCGCCGCCACCTTCGACTCACTCGAGACCACGCCAATGGGCACGCCGCCAGAGTTCAACACGTGCTGGACGGCAAACGAGCCCAGTCCGCCCGACGCGCCCCAGATCAGCACCCGGTCGCCTTGGGTGACGGGCGCACCGTTCCTCGAGACCAACATGCGATAGGCCGTGGAGTTGCACAGCGCGTTCACTCCCGCTTCCTCCCACGTCAGGTGCCCCGGTTTGGGCATGAGTTGATTGGCCTTGACGACCGCGACGTCCGCCAAGCCGCCGAAGTTTGTCTCGAATCCCCAGATGCGCTGGTTGTTCGACATCATCGAGTCGTCGTGGCCACTGGGATCTTGATCGTCGACGTAGTTGCAGTGCACGGTGACGCTATCGCCCACCTTCCAGTTTCGCACCGCCGAGCCCGTGCGCAAGATGACGCCCGCGGCGTCAGAGCCAACGACGTGATAGTCCAGTGCGTGGCGCTGGCCCCAGACCGACTCCTTCGCCATCCGGTCGAGAAATCCAAACGTGGGCAGTGGCTCGAAGATGCTGGTCCACACCGTGTTGAAATTGATCGACGACGCCATGACCGCGAGAAAGACCTCGTCGGGCGCGAGCTCGGGGAGCGGCACCTCGCCCACGTGCAGCATTTGACGCGGATCCTTGTCCTTGCTCGCCATCCCCTCAAAAATGCTCTGTTCGTCGCGACGAACGAAGACGGCCCGATACGTCTCGGGCATTGGGAGCGACGCCAACGTCTCAGGTGACGCTGCCGCCACCGCGGCGTCAAGAATCTCACTCACCTGCGCGAGGCTAGTGGCCCGCGTGACGCACCCGACTCACGCCTCACCATCGAGAACTCAAATGGCGCGTCCGGCGTGCTCCCAGTACGGCGCGCGCAACTTTCGCTTGAACATCTTGCCGGAATCCTCCCGCGGGAGGCTTTCGTGGAACGTCACCACTTTGGGCACCTTGAACCCCGCCAGATGTTCATGGACGTGCGCTTGAATTTGTCCCGCCGTCAACGAGACGTCGGGTTCTAGCTTGATCGCCGCGGCGATGGACTCTCCGTACTCAGGATCGGGTATCCCAAAGACGGCACAGTCAGCCACGCCGGGCAGCTTTAACAAACAGGCTTCGATCTCGATGGGGTAGATATTGACCCCGCCCGAGATGATCATGTCGCGCACCCGGTCACAGAGATAGAGAAAACCGTCCTCGTCCAGAAATCCGACGTCACCGCAGGTGATGAGCCCGTCGCGCTCCACCTCGGCTCGGGCTTCGGCCCTGTTGTGGTACGTGAAGTCGGTGGTGGCCCGGGCTCGCACGAAGACCTCGCCCGACTCGCCCGTCGCCAACTCCGTTCCGTCTTCGGCGATGACGCGAACGTCACAACTCGGAAGGGGCCGCCCGACGGTGCCGGGATGCGCGAGCCACTCTTCGCTGGTGCAGCCCGCGATGAAGGCGACCTCGGTGCTGCCGTAGAGCTCGGAGATGATCGAACCCCACCACTCGATCAACGCTCGCTTGACGTCGGGCGGACAGGGGGCGGCGGTATGAGAGACGTGGGTCAACGAGGAGAGATCGTAACGAGTACGCACGTCCAGGGGCAGTCGCAGTAGGCGCACGAACATGGTCGGCACCATGTACAACGAGGTGATGCGGTGTTGTTCGATCAGCGCCAGCAACCCCTCGGGATCGAAGCGATCTTGGATGACGAGCAGTCCGGCGTAGGAACGCGCGGCGAGCGCCGCGTAGGCGTACGGAGCCGAGTGGTACATCGGCCCACAGATCACCGTTCGCATCTCGGGCCAGATACCGAAGTACGCGCCAACCTCGGTCAGGTAGTCGAGGCCCTCTTCGGTTGCTTGAGTCCCCAGTAGTCGACGCACCCCCTTGGGGTGGCCGGTCGTACCCGAGGTATAGATCATCGACCAGGGCTCGGAGTCGTCGAGCTCTTCGAGGGCCTCGAAGCCTTCGAGCCACGCGGACCACGCGGTGACGTCGTCGGGCAGTCGCGCATCAGAGGCCGAAATCGAGAAACTCAACGCGATGCTCTCGGGCGTGGGGACCCCTAAGACCGTGATGTTCGATGGAATGACGTGACGCACGCGTTGGAGTAGGTCGGCGTGCACCACGAGCACACTGGTTTGACAGTCTTGGAGAACGTAGGCGATCTCTTCGGCACTCCCGTGCCAGTTGATCGGCACCGGCGCGGCGCCCAGCGCCGACGCCGCGAACGACGCCTCGAAGAATTCGTGGTCGTTTCGCAGTAGCAACGCCACGGTGTCCCCGGCACGCACGCCCAGCGATCGAAGCCCCCTCGCCGCTCGCAACGCTCGACGGTTCAGTTCTTCTAAGGAGACGAAGCGGTCACCTCGCAGAACGCCGTGGACGAGCGCGGGCGTACCCTCAAGAGCGACACCTTGAACGGACCCACTCATAGTGCCTTCACCCCGACCACCCGCTTTGGATTGTCTCGAAACTACTGCAGGACCAACGGCGCACCGGAGGCGTCGCATTTCCACTTCTTCGTGCGTCGAATAACGCCGCCGGTTACCGGCCGGACCGCACCGTGCGCTGCGCTCAACTCGAGCGCCTCACCCCAGCTCAGATCGGCGCAGTCCAGAAGCGCCTATCGTTTCTAGGGGTGGCCCCAAGGGGTTCGTCACAAGGGAGCAGTTATGTCACGCAGTGTCATCGTCGCTGGAAGTCGTACCGCTATTGGCAAGCTCTCGGGCGTGTTCGCCACGCTGAGCGCCCAAGACCTCGGCGGCGCCGCCATCAAGTCCGTGTTGGAAAAGACCGGCGTCGATCCGGCGAGCGTGGACGCGGTGCTGATGGGCCAGGTCATTCAGGCCGGTCAAGGTCAGATCACGGCCCGTCAAGCCGCGGTCAAGGCCGGCATTCCCATGACCGTGCACGCCACCACTATTAATAAGGTCTGTCTTTCAGGTCTGCAGACCATCTATCTGGCCGACCTGATGATCAGGGCCGGCGAGGCCGACGTCATCATCGCCGGGGGCATGGAGTCGATGACCGGCGCGCCGTACCTTCTGCCCGGGGCGCGGGCCGGCTATCGCATCGGTGACCAAAAGGCCGTGGACTCCATGATGTTTGACGGACTGACCTGCGCGTTTGATCAGTGCGCGATGGGCCTGGCGACCGAGCGGTACAACCACGGACGCGTCAGCCGGGCCCGTCAAGACGAGTTCTCCGCTCGCAGTCACCAACTCGCCGCGGCCGCCATCTCCTCGGGCAAGTTCGCCGAGGAGATCGTCGCCGTCGCCGTTCCCCAGCGCAAGGGCGATCCGTTGATGGTCTCGATCGACGAAGGGGTTCGCGCCGACACCACGGCCGTATCACTCGGTCAACTAAGAACGGCGTTCGACAAGGACGGCACCATCACCGCGGGCAACGCCTCGCAGATCTCCGACGGTGGCGCGGCGGTGCTGGTGATGTCCGAGGAGCGTTGCGCCCAACTCGGTCTCACGCCGATCGGTGAGCTCGTCAGCTACGGCCAGGTCGCCGGGCCCGACACGTCGCTCCTGGGCCAACCGGCGCACGCCATTCTTCAGGCCGCCAAGAAGGCCCAACTCGACGTCAAGGGCCTTGATCTCATCGAGATCAACGAAGCGTTCGCCGCGGTCGGTCTCGCCTCGACCGACGAACTCGGCGTCGATGAGCACAAGGTGAACGTCAACGGCGGGGCCATCGCGCTCGGTCACCCCGTGGGCATGTCGGGCACCCGTTTAGCGCTCACCGCCCTGTTGGAACTGCGTCGCCGCGGGGGCGGGGTGGCCGCCGTCGCGCTCTGTGGCGGCGGCGGACAGGGCGACGCCGCGATCCTTCGCTCGCTCTAGTCGGGTACGTAGCGCGCGACGAGCGGGTAGTGGGTGAGTCCGATCGGCTGGTCGTCGGGTAGCGCCAAGACGTAGGCCCCGCCCAGGGGGAAGCCCGCCCGGAGCGACTCGGGCAGTGCATCCGCGAGCGACCACAACAGTTCGAGCACCGTGGGGTTGTGCGCGACCACGGCGAGAGACGTCGTCACCGGGTCGATCGACGCCAGGTCGATGAGCAGATCCTCCGCCGAGACGTGTCGTTGGCCGTTATAGATCAACTCGCTCAGCACACGCTCGCCGGCGAAGACCGTCCCGTCAAAGGCCCGCCGGAAAGTCTCCTTGGTTCGCGCCGCCGAACTCACGAGGGCCGTGGTGGGCCCGAAGCGGCCGAGTTCGCTCTTGTCGCTCGCCCAGACGCGAAGCTGTTCGCACTGACGTCGCCCTCGGTCGCTCAGCTTGCGCTCAAAGTCGCGCCCATCGGAACTGGCTTTTTCGGCCTTGGCGTGGCGAACGATCGTGAGGTAGCGCACGGGTCTAGTCTCTCGCAAACTCGCACGTCCGTCGATCTCGATTCACACTGCGGCGTCGACTAGTCGCTCAGCACGCGTCGCCCTTCGATGGCCCGTCCCAGGGTGAGATCGTCGGCGAACTCCAAGTCGCCCCCGACCGGCAACCCGCTGGCCGGTTGCGAGACGACGAGCCCGGGCACCTGGAGGAGTCGACTGAGGTACATCGCGGTGTGATCGCCTTCGACGTTGGAGTTAAAACAGAGAATGACTTCCTTCACCGGACCGTGCAGACGCGCCAGCAACTCTTGGATCTTCAGGCGATCGGGCGTCACCCCCTCGAGAGGGTTCAACACGCCGTGCAAGACGTGGTACGTACCGTTAAAGGCGCCCGATCGTTCGACGGCCACCACGTCCGGTGGGCTCTCCACGACACAGATCGCGGTCTGGTCACGTCGAGTGTCCGCGCAGATCGAACAGAGTCCCCCCGATTCAGCGATGTTGCAACAGCGTTCGCAGAACGAGAGTTTGGACCTCATCTCCTCGAGCGAGTGCGCCAGACGATCGACGTCCTCACCGGGTTGGCGCATCAACCAAAAAGCGATGCGCTGGGCCGATTTTGGCCCGACGCCCGGGAAACGCCCGAGTTCGTCCACGACGGCCTGCAGGGCTGGGGGGTAGTTCACGAAATCTCCTCGGCGCCCGGAAACATCTCGGTGATGAGGTGGTCGGCCGCGGATTCAACGACCTTCGCGGACTCCTCGCCACCGTCGAACTCCTCCTCCATAGCAGGGGCCACGCTCACCGCTCGACGAGCGGGCAAGGGCGCCTCGAGCAGCGAGGCGTCCACGGTCCAATAGATCGTCAGCGGCGACTTGAACTCGTGCTCTAAGGCGCCCTTGAGTCCCTGCGCGATGATTTCGGTGTTCTGGCGCATCTCTTCGCTGGGCACCGCGATCGTCAACAACAGCCCGTCCAGGGACTCAATCTTCGCCGATCGTAAGAGCAGTTGCGCCGAACGTGAAGTCCGCGGGATCACTCTTTCAAAAAACCGTTCACGCACGTCGTCGAGGACGAGGTCGACGGCGTTCGGACTCGGTGGCGTCGACGAAGCGATCGGCGGATCCTTTAACGCAGCCTCGTCGTTTCCCTTCGGTGCCACCACGGGCGCGGGCACTTTGGGGGGGCGCGTCGTGCCAATCGGACGCAGCGCAGGCGGCGCTTCGGCGGGCGCGGGCAGCGCTCGCCCGACACCCCGTTCGACTCTGGTGAGCCGTTCGTCGAGTGACTCATAGGAACTGTCGAGATCAGGCTTCGTGAGACGAACCATGGCGACTTCTAACATGACGATCTTTTCCGGGGCGCTTTTCATCTCACGTATCGCTCGCCCAACGGTCTCGAGGATTCGCACGCTGCGCGCCAATCCCAGCTGTTCGCCCCAGGCGATAAGGCGCTCGCGATCGGCGTCAACGGCGTCAGCGACCTCGGGCGCCACCTGCAATAAGAAGACCTGGCGAACCTCGCCAGCGAAATTCTCGGCCAATTGCTCGGGGTCCCACCCTTCGCGCGCGAGCACGGCGAGCGCGCGCAGGGCCCCCACGGCGTCGTCGTGCACGAGCGCGTGAAAGAGTCCGTCGAACTGGGGCTGCGCCTCACTGATCGAGCCGGTGGCCAGAAGTTGATCCAGCGCACTCAGCGCGTCGCGGGCCGAACCACGCCCGAGGCGCACCGCGGCATCGATGGTGGCGTCGTCCGCGGCCAGTCCCGCGGCGCCCTTCACGTCGTGGAGCAACGTGGCGAGCGTGTCCGCGCCAAAGAGTCGAAACTCGAGGTGCTGGGTGCGCGAACGAATCGTGGGCAGCACCTTGTGGGGGTCGGTGGTGGCCAGGACAAAGACCACGTGCGAGGGCGGCTCTTCGAGGGTCTTTAAGAGCGCGGCCGAGGCGGCCTTGGAGAGCTGGTGCACTTCGTCAAAGATGTAGACCTTCCAACGTCCGGGCGTGCCGTGCCACGCGCCGGCGATGATGTCACGAATGTCGTCCACACCGTTGTTGGACGCCGCGTCCAATTCAATGACGTCGAGCGACGAACCCTTGGCAATCGCCAGACAGCTGGCGCACTTCGCGCAGGCGTCGCCGTCGACGGGATGCTGACAGTTCAGAGCCTTGGCCAGAATCCTCGCGGCCGTGGTCTTACCCGTCCCGCGGGGTCCCGAGAAGAGGTACGCGTGCGAGATTCGGTCGTTTTTTACCGCACCCTGGAGTGCTCGAACCACGTGGTCTTGACCGCGCAGTTCGGCGAATCTGGCGGGGCGAAAGCGACGGTAGAGCGAGGTCACTCCTTCGAGTGAGGTGGGGATCGCTTTTGCCTCAGGCATGCCTTGATGCTAACGGGATGGCGTAACGTGCCGAGGTCCAAAGCGGTGGTCAGGCGATCCGTGGCACCCAACACAGTTCGCTGAGAGCTGCTGGCTTCCACCCCTGACTCGGTTCACGAAAGGTCGTCGCACGGGACCCGACCACCGCTGTGAACCTCGGCGTTCCAAGGCTATCGGAGGGCGACGCTCCGGCCCTCAGGTAACCTTGCGAGCCGGTATTCATTTCCCGGAGTGAGTATCGCCACTTGGAGGAGTGCGAGAGCGGCCGAATCGGCACGATTGGAAATCGTGTGAAGGGCAACCTTCCGTGGGTTCAAATCCCACCTCCTCCGCTGGCTCGTGCAAGAACGCGCGTCACAAGCTCAAGGATTGAGCGGCGTCCAACGGCGAGCGTCGTAACAAGGGACCTTGACCGACGAGTATTGGAGACTCGAATCAACAACAATGGTTCGGGAAGGAACATTGGTCATGACGAGAACGAAACCGGGGCCCGTTTCGGGTAACTCGAGACGTTTTCTCTTCACGCTCGTGCTGGCGATGATCTCCACCAATCTCGTGACTTCGCTGCCGGCGATCGCCCTCTCCCTCGGGCCGCCCAACGCCCAGCGACTGACACTCGCCCGGGCCGAAGCCAACAAGTTGCTCGCACTCGCCCCCCTGCCACCAGGTTCGCAGCCACGCACGACACAGCCGCCGAGCGACGGTAACCCGCTCTTGGTGGGCGTCACCCAGACCGCCGTCGTAGACGAAGTGCGCCTCAGCGCCTACACCTTGGCGCCGCCGAGAATCGACGTCTACAACTGGCTCTTGTCGCGATCGCCGCCGGGCGCTCACCTCACGTCGTACGGCAACGGCGGCGGTGCCGCGCCCAGCAGTGACGTCACCTCCGTGGGCTTCACGTTTAAGGGCACGTCAGTTCTGCCCGGTCCAACGCTCGGCTACGAGATCGGTACGGCGCCCAACGGTTCTGTCGAAATTCGCGTCGACGTGACGGTGCAGTGGTACCCCCAGAAGTCCTTGAGCGCCGTCGTGCGCGCCGGCGCCGTGAAGTTGGTGGTCGTTGTGAACCGTGGACGCCGCGTGACGTTCCATCCCATTACAAGAGTGTTCACTACCAATCAGACGACAGTGAGTCAGATTCTCTCCAAGGTCAACGCGCTCGAACCAATCGACCCCACCGCTGAGTCCACGACGCCGGTGGTGTGCGGCTGCTCGATCATCTCGAGCTCAACGATGACCCTTTCGTTCTTTGACGCGAGCGCGAATCGTCCCTACGCGACGGCGGTCGCGCACGCCGGCGGTGGCGCGGTCATTATTCGCCAATACAACCACGACGGCGTTCCCACGGGCACTGGAATGGTCGCCGGAGGATCCAACCTCACCACTTGGGTCGCGAAAGAGCTCCACATCAGCCATCCAATCGTGGCGTCGCTCCCCTAAGCGCGGGCTTGCACTCATCTCCCTGGAGTGGGTTGACGAACGACTGGTCGTCAGTTTTGAAGAGCGGCACTCGAACCACCTACTCGGTTCGACGCTCCAAAAAGAATGCCCGAAGTAGTTCGCTGGACTCATCGGCCAAGACGTCATAGGTAATCGAGGCCTCGTGCAACAGGCGTGGATCGCGGAGAAGGTTGTAACGAGAGCCCACGGCACCCGCCTTTTCGTCGCTCGCACCGATCACCACTCTGGCCACGCGCGCGTTCAAGAAAGCGCCGGCGCACATGACGCACGGCTCCAGAGTGACGTACGCCGTGACGCCGTCCATACGCCAGTAACCTCGTGCGTCCGCGGCACGCCGCAGGGCCACGAGCTCGGCGTGCGCCGTTGGATCGCCATCAACCTCTCTTCGGTTCTCCCCCACGCCAATGACCACGCCGCCCTCGACGAGCACGCAGCCCACCGGGACGTCGTCGTGCGCGCCCGCGCGCCGCGCCGCGCCGAGCGCATCGCGCATAAAGCGTTCGTCGTCACCGTCCATGACGTCGAAGCGTAGGACACGACGAGCACGCCTAAAGTCCCTTCGCACCTGCGTTGTAGACTTCTCGACGGAGGGGTGCGAGAGCGGCCGAATCGGGCAGTCTCGAAAACTGCTGTGTCTACGGGCACCGTGGGTTCAAATCCCACCTCCTCCGCCAGCGAGAAACGGGTGACTTCGGTCACCCGTTTCACGTCCTCGTGACGACCTTCAAGAGCGCCAGTACGCTTAGAGCATCTGTTCTAGGTCGAACTGTTCCAGGAGAGCACCATGGTTTCATCAATTGAGTCGTCAGTGGGCACCGAGCGAAAGGTCGTCACCGCAATACCGGGCCCTAACTCCCAGGCGTTGCACGTTCGCCGCAAGGCCACCGTCAGTGCGGGACTGACCGTGGGCTTTCCGGTCTACATCGAGCGCGCCGAGGGCGCCATCGTGGTCGACGTTGACGGCAACCATTTGCTGGACATGGGATCGGGCATCGCGGTGACGGGGATCGGTCACGCCGTGCCGGCGCTCATCGACGCCGTGAGCCAACAGGTCGCCCACTTTACCCACACCTGTTTCATGGTCACGCCGTACGAGAGTTACGTCGAGGTGTGTGAAGAGCTCGCGGCACTGACCCCGGGTACCTTCGCCAAGACGAGCGCACTCTTTAACTCCGGCGCCGAGGCGATCGAGAACGCCGTCAAAGTGGCGCGCCTCGCCACCGGTCGTCCGGCGATCGTCGTGTTCGAGCACGCCTATCACGGCCGCACCAATTTGACGATGGCCCTGACGGCAAAGAACATGCCGTACAAGGACCGTTTTGGGCCCTTCGCCCCCGAGATCTACCGCGTGCCCATGAGTTACCCCTACCGCGACGGACTGAGCGGCGCCGACGCGGCCGCACTCGCGATCAAGATCATCGAGACCGACGTCGGCGCGAAGAACGTCGCGGCCCTATTGATCGAACCCATTCAGGGCGAGGGCGGCTTTGTGGTACCGGCGGAGGGATTCCTGCCGGCACTTTCGAAGTGGACGACCGATAACGGCGTCGTCTTCATCGCCGACGAGATACAGAGCGGCTTTTGTCGCACCGGCGACTGGTTCGCCGTTGATCACGAGGGCGTCGTACCCGACCTGGTCGCCACGGCCAAGGGCCTCGCCGGCGGCATGCCCTTGGCGGCGGTCACCGGTCGAGCCGAACTCATGAACGCGGTCCACGAGGGCGGGCTCGGTGGCACCTACGGGGGCAACCCCGTCGCGGCGGTGGCGGCGCTGGCCACGATCAATACCCTCAGAGATAACAACCTCGTCGCCCGAGCTCGGGTGCTAGGCGACATCATGCTCGCGTCGCTGCGCTCGCTCCAGCGAGACGTCGCCATCATCGGTGACGTGCGCGGTCGGGGCGCGATGGTGGCCATTGAGCTCGTCGAACCCGGCACGAAGACACCCAACGCCGCGGCCACGAAGGCCATCGTTAGCTACTGCCAACAACACGGCGTCATCGCCCTGACGTGTGGCACCTACGGGAACGTCGTACGCCTCTTGCCCCCGCTGATCATCAGTGACGAGCAGCTCAACGACGGCTTGAGCGTGCTGGGCGCCGCCGTTCGCTCCGTTCACTAGTACTTCACTAACGACCGAGCGAGGATTCGACCGAGAGTACATGAGAACAGTCCCTGCTCGCGTGCGCACCGGCGTGCGACTCGTCGCGACCCTGGGTGTCGGCGCGCTCGTGCTGGCCAGTTGCGCCAGTACGCCCGTGGCGAGTCCGCGTCTCAGTGGCACGCCGGCCCTCAGCATCTCGGTTCCCCTTTCGGGCGTGGGCTGCACCCTCATCGACGTCTGTCTCGCCGTGGGCACGTCCAGCGCCAGCGTCGGACCAACCGCCGTGGGCGAGTTCAGCACCCCGGCCGGACGTTGGTTTGCCCTCTCGCTCCCCACCTCGCCCTCGCCGCTCATCACTTCGATCGCCTGCTCGCAAAGCAGCTGTCTCGTGGCTGGCTCTCAACCCGGTCGTGATCTCCTGTGGCACTTTGACGCGACGAATCACGCGCTCAGCGTTGCGACGCCGCCGCCCGGAGGAGTCGGTGTCGAGGCGCTCAATTGTGCTGGACTCAACTGCGCGCTCGTCGACACGAGCGCGCAAGTCGGCGTTCCGCGTTTTAGTTTCAGCGCCGACGGCGGGCTGTCCTGGACGAACCCACTTTTTATGAGTTGGGCGAAGGGCGACACGGTCACTACCCTCGCCTGTGGCGCCGTCTTTGACTGTGTCGTCGGAGCGCTTTCCCCACAACACCAATTTGTGCTCTACGTGACCCGCGACGGCGGCGTCACGTGGAACGAGCGAACGACGCCGCGCGCGTGGACGACAATGACCTCACTGACGTGCGCGCAACTTCGCTGCGTGGCACTCGCGGGCACCGCCCACTCATCGCTGTTAATCCGTTCCAACACGTTCGCTCGAGCGTGGACCGACGTGTCGCTCGCCCAGCGCGCGAACGCCCTGGCCTGTTCGACCTGGTCGACGTGCGTCGTGGTCGGCCAGCGCGCGAACGAGACGCCCTGGCTCGCCACGGTACACAAAGGCACGACCCTCAGTGCGTCGCTGCGTTACGTGCCCACGCCGCTGCTCAGTGTGGCCTGTGGCACGAAGCGATGCGCCGCCATCGCCGTCACCACATTGGTGAACGTGCCATTGACTGCGGCGCGGCGCACCTAAGTCTTGGGCCACATCACCTATGAAAGGCTGGCGGTGTGAGTTTTCCTACGCCTGAGGCCGTGCCCGCGGGTTGGTATCCCGATCCGTCCGGGACTCGTCAGTGGCGCGTGTGGACCGGCTCGAAGTGGTCCGAGGTCACGCGGCTCTACGGTGAGTCGAGCGTGCCGGCGCGGCTCGCGGCCAATTTGAGTCTCGTGCAGGCCCTCGCTCGAGTGTGGAGCGTAGGCGTCGTGGGCGTCGTGGGGGGACTCGGACTCTTAGTCGGCGTGCTCGCGCACTGGCCCGGCACGGCCCATCCCACGCCCGAATGGTTTGCCCTGATAGCCAGTAGCACCGCCGTAACCATGCTCGCGGTGGGTTCGGTTGTGTGCGCCTTTGGCGCGAGGGAACTTCGGGGCCACTGGTCGATGGAGGCCTTCATTCCGGGCGTCAACTTTCTCCTCGTCAGCGCCCTCGTGGCCCAACGACTCCGACGGCCCTCGTTCGTGCGTAACACGGCCGACGTGGTCTTACTGACGGCCTACGCCGCGTCATCGCACGCACACGCGTGGTTGGGTGTGGCGCCAATGATCGTCGCGTTCTCTCAGACCCTGTGGGTGAGTGCGCTCGTCGATCAACTAAAGGGACCTTCGACGGTCGAAGCGAGTGCACCGTAGGATGGCTCGAGTGTCGTCGCGCGACGGGGCCACGGAGGGCTGACGATGTACGAATGGTCCGAAGAACACCAGGCCCTCATCGACGTCGTTCGCCGCTTCGTGGACGAGGAGATCCGACCTCACCTCGACGATCTTGAACACCACGGCGTGCCGCCCTTTGAGATATTACGAAAGATGTACGACGTCTTTGGCTTGCGCACGATGGCCCAGGAGTCGTTTCAGCGTCAACTCCAGCGAAAGATCGCCGGCGATGAATCCTCGAGCGAGCGTCGAGCCAACGACCCGGCGCTGACCTTGATCCCCACGATCGAACTCTGCCGGGTAAGTCCTGGTCTCGTCACCTCGCTCGGGGTCTCGACCGGACTGGCGGCGGGGACCATCAACAAGCTCGGCACCCCCGCACAGATGGAGCGTTGGGCACTCGACTTAATGACGCTCGACAAGGTGGGCGCCTGGGCCATCACCGAACCCGATTCGGGCTCGGACGCGCTGGGCGGGATGCGCACGAGCGCCGCTCGTGACGGCGACGGCTACGTGTTGAACGGTCAAAAGACGTGGATCACCAACGGCCCCTACGCCGACACGATCGTGCTTTACGCCAAACTCGACAACGGCAGCGGCGAAGATCAGCGCCAGCGTAAGGTCCTCACCTTCGTGCTCGATCGGGGCATGGAGGGACTCGAGCAGTCCAAGCCCATGCGAAAAATGGGCCAACACGCCTCGCCCACCGGGGAGGTCTTCCTCAGCGACGTGCGAGTCGGGCGCGATCGACTGCTGGGCGAGAGTGAAGAGACCAAGGGCGGGGGACGCCAAAGCGCGAAGGACAACTTCGTCGCGGAGCGCGCGGGTGTGGCCGCGATGTCGCTGGGCATCATTGAAGAGTGCACCCGCCTGGCCATCGACTACGCCAAGAACCGCACCCTATGGGGCACGCCCATTGGCGAGTTTCAGCTCATTCAACTCAAGCTCGCCCAGATGGAGGTCGCGCGCGTCAACGTGCGCAACTTGGTCTTTTCGCACGTCGAGCGCACCAACGACGGGGCCACGCCGAGCTTCGCGGAGGCTTCGGCGATGAAGCTCTACGCCGCCCAGGCCGCGTGTCA
>DATLTW010000052.1:0-80305 GCA_035533495.1 Acidimicrobiales bacterium
CCCTCGCTAACCCTGAGGCCTTTGAGGCGACCCGGATGGACGAGCTCGAAGAGAGGGCCGGCACCCTCCAAAAAATTGCCCGCAAATACGGTGGCACGATCGAGGCGGCACTGGACTCGAGGGACGGGTTGCAAGCTCAACTTGAGCGGCTAACGGGCGAGGCGGAGCGACTGAGCGGTCTCGACGAGGAGATTCACCTGCTCGAGGAGCGTGAAGTTGAGCTGTCGCAACGCGTTCGCCAAGCACGAGAGAGCGCGGCGACGAGTCTGACGAACGCCGTTCGCGCTCAGTTGGCCCGAGTTGCGCTTACGAGCGCGTCGCTGCGCTTCGTGGTCGGCGGCACCGATGGCTCCGACGCCGAGATCCTCTTTACGCCCAACCCCGGACGGCCCGAAGGGCCATTGGCCGCTCTCGCCAGCGGCGGCGAGCTCAGCCGGGTGTTGCTGGCGATTTCGCTCGAAACGGCCAACGAAGACGTGGTGGCCATTTTCGACGAAGTCGACGCCGGTCTGGGCGGTCAGGTGGCACAACAGATCGGCGAGTGTCTCAGTGAGGTGGGCCGGCGCCAACAGGTCCTCGCGGTCACTCACCTGGCGTCGGTCGCGGCGAGAGCGGACCACCACTTCGTAATCGAGAAACACATCGAAGGCGGCGTGACGAGGACCGTAGTACGGGCGCTGACCGGATCCGACCGAGTCAATGAAGTCGCTCGAATGCTCGCCGGCGACGAGATGACCGTCGAGTCGCGAGCCCTCGCGCAACAAATGCTTGAAAACTCACCCGAACTTCGTGCTGGAGCAGAGTTTTCTCGCTAAGATATTGTTCCGTGAGAAGCGCAGTCTTGCGATGACAAAGTACGTTTTTGTAACGGGTGGAGTGTCGAGTTCGCTCGGTAAGGGTCTCACCGCCTCCTCGCTGGGCCGACTTCTAAAGTCTCGCGGCCTCAAAGTCACGATGTGCAAGCTCGATCCGTACCTCAACGTCGATCCGGGCACGATGAATCCCGGCGAACACGGCGAGGTGTTCGTTACCGACGACGGTGGCGAGACCGATCTGGATCTTGGCCACTACGAACGATTCATTGATGAATCGCTCTCCAAGATATCCAATACGACAACGGGTTCGATCTATTCGAACGTCATCGCTAAGGAGCGACGCGGCGACTATTTGGGTAAGACGGTGCAGGTCATCCCTCACGTTACCGACGAGATCAAAGAGAGAATTCGCCGACAAGGTACCTTGGGCGCCGACGTCGTCATTGTCGAGATCGGCGGCACGGTCGGCGACATCGAGATTGTGCCCTTCATCGAGTCAATTCGTCAGTTTCGTCGCGACGCGGGTCGGGACAACGTCTGTTACGTCCACCTGACCCTGGTGCCCTACCTGGCGCCGTCGGGTGAGCAGAAGACCAAACCGACGCAGCACTCGGTGACCGAACTGCGTTCGCGCGGTATCCAGCCCGACATCATTGTTTGTCGTAGCGATCAGCCGATCTCGGACAGCTTGAAGCGAAAGATTTCACTGCTCTGTGACGTACCGATGAAGGCGGTAATTTCCGCAGTAGACGAAGAGAGCATCTACGATATTCCCGTCACGCTGCACCACGAGGGTCTCGACACGATTGTCTGTGACACGTTGAAGATCGATCTCGATGAACACCCGATCGATCTCGCGCCCTGGGAGAACGTGGTGCGGCGCGTGCACAACACCACGAGCACACTTCGAATTGGCATCGTCGGCAAGTACGTCACCATGCCCGACGCGTACTTGAGCGTGGGCGAGGCCGTGCGTCACGCCGGCTTTGGCATTGGGGCCAAGACGACTATCGAGTGGCTCGAGGCCGAACGGGTGCCGTCGGAGATCGACGCCGAGCGCCTGGGACAGTTCGACGGCATCATTGTGCCTGGTGGCTTCGGGGAACGGGGCATTGAAGGCATGATCGCCACGGCCCGGATCGCGCGTGAGCACGACATTCCCTATCTGGGTATCTGCCTCGGCATGCAGATTCAGGTGATTGAGTTCGCCCGTCACGTGCTCGGACTGAGCGACGCGCAGTCCACCGAATTCACGCACAGCTCGTCGGCGCCGGTGATCTCGCTGCTGACGGAGCAACTGGACGTGACTGATCTTGGGGGCACGATGCGCTTAGGGGCGTGGCCCGCGATGTTGGACGAGGGATCTCAAGTGGCGGAGCTCTACGGTACGACGGTGGTCTCGGAACGCCACCGCCACCGTTATGAGTTCAACGCCCGCTACCGCGACCAGTTCGAGGGGGCGGGACTTCGCTGTTCGGGCAATTCGCCCGACGGGCGACTCGTGGAGTTCGTAGAGCTGCCCGGTCACGCGTTCTTCGTGGGCACCCAAGCGCACCCAGAGTTCAAGTCTCGTCCAGACCGGCCCCATCCGCTTTTCGTGGGTCTCATCAAGGCAGCGGCGTTACGCGCGGAGGGTCGCGAACCTCACATCATTGATCCCTCAACGGTCGACGCCACCTTGTGAGCGACTCCTTCCATGTCGAAGGAGCTGAAGTCCTGTTTCGTTCGCACGTCTTTGCGGTCGAACGAAGAACTGTTCGCCACGAAGACGCGACCTTCACGCGTGATGTCGCGCTCCATCCCGGCGCCGTCGCGGTTTTGGCGATTAACGAACGCGGCGAGGTGGGTTTCATCCGCCAGTACCGTGCCGCCTTTGACGAGCTACTCCTTGAAATACCCGCGGGTACTCAAGACCGGCCGGGGGAGTCGGCGCTCGAGACGGCCAAGCGCGAACTCCTTGAAGAGATCGGCTACGAAGCCGCCGAGTGGAGACTGCTCGGTCGCTTCATGAACTCTCCGGGTTGGACCAATCAGGTGATGACAATCTACGAAGCCCGGGACCTGACGTTGAGGGCGCGCGCGCCGGCGGGGCCGGAAGAACGAGGCTCGACGGTTCACTGGCTCTCGCCGGCGTCACTGCGAGATACCCTGCGAGACGCGAGCGCAATCGACTCAACCACCGCTGTCGCGCTGCACCGGGTCTTTGGGACCTTCCTTGACGAATCCTGAACAACTCCTGGGGGAGTATCTACAGTGGCTGACCATCGAAAAGGGTCGCAGCCGTGCGACCGTCGAAGCCTACAATCGTGACCTCCAATCACTCAGGCACTGGATGGACGAAAACGGCATCGAACTCGCGCTGCTCTCGGAGGAGGATTTGGAGCGCTACTTCAACGAAGCCCGAGGGGCCCAGCGCGCGCCCAGCACGGTGGCACGCGCGGTCGCGTCGGTCCGGGGATGGTTGGCGTACCTCGTGGACGAGGGATACCTGGTTCAGGACCCCAGCGCACGTCTAAAGGGCGGACGGCGGGGCAGGAGCTTACCCAAGCCACTCCCCGAGAAGGAGGTCATCAAGCTGTTGGATTCAATCCCCGTCGCCTCGGGCATTGATCGGCGCGATCGTGCCCTCCTCGAACTCTTATACGGCACCGGCGCGCGCGTCAGCGAAGTCGTCGGCGTGGAACTCTCCGATCTCGACTTCGACGAGGAACTCATACTCGTGACCGGTAAGGGCGCAAAACAGCGCCTGGTGCCCATCGGCGCCACTCTCAATCGGGCCCTGCGAGCGTACTTGGAACCCCCGGGGCGCGCCACGCTCCTGGGGTCGAAGAAGAGCACGAGAGTATTTTTGAACGCGCGCGGCGGGGCGTTGTCGCGCCAGGGGATCGACCTCATCATTCACAAACGAGCGCTGGCCGTGGGCATCGAGCGAAGCCGAATCAGCGCGCACGTCTTTCGTCACAGTTGCGCGACGCACATGCTCGCCCACGGGGCCGATATTAGAGTGGTACAAGAACTCTTGGGGCACGCCTCCATCGCCACCACGCAGCTTTACACCGCGGTGTCGGTCACGACCTTGCAACGCGAGTATCACCACGCTCATCCTCGAGCCCACGACTAAGAGGTAGTTGACAATGACGACGTTTTACTGGTTCTACTTCATTAGTCTCTTACCTTCGATTGTGCTGCACGAGGTGAGCCACGGCTGGGTTGCTGACTTTTTTGGCGACCATACCGCAAGGGAGCAACATCGACTCTCCTTGAATCCAGTCCGGCACCTGGACCCGTTTGGGTCAATTCTTATGCCGCTCATACTGGTTCTTCTGCACTTTCCCGCCTTTGGATACGCCAAGCCGGTGCCGGTTAATCCGGCACGGCTTCGCAATCAGCGCAAGCAGATGCTCTGGGTGGCGCTGGCCGGACCAGCAGTGAACATAGTGCTTTCTGCGATCGGCTTTGGGGCGACCGAATTCGCCATCCACTCGTCCTTGAGCTACAACGTTGAACTCTTTTTCATTGCCTTCGGGCTTTGCAACCTCGTGCTCGCCGCTTTTAATCTTTTGCCGATTCCACCGTTGGATGGTTCAGCAATCATCGAGCGTTTCATTCCCAACCGTCACATCCCGCGTTATTATCACTTTCGAGCTCGAGCGTTGCCGTTCTTTTTTATTTTTCTCTTCCTTGACTTTCAGTTCTTGCACGTCGGCACGAATCTACTGCCCAACCTAGAGAATTGGTGGCTAAGTCTGCTCAGGTGAGCCCCATGGCGTTGGCCGCGCGTCGGTACACCACGCCCGCCACCGCGGCGGCCTTCTCGGCGCCGCGCGCGGCCACGCGGTGGAGCTCGCCGGGCGACTCTAAGAGCTCGTCGTGGCGCCGCTTTAATGGCGCGAGGGCTTCGATGACGAGCTCGGCCAGGTCGCTCTTCAACTCGCCGTAGCGCGTGTAGCGACTGGCCACGTGCTCGGGCGTCTCGCCGCTCAGGCTCGAGTAGATCTCGAGTAGGTTCGACACGCCGGGCTTCTTTTGCCAATCGAAGCGAACCTCGCCGTCGGTGTCGGTGACGGCCTTGGCGATCTTCTTTTCGATCTCGCGAGGACTGTCGAACATGTTGAGCTTGCCCAGAGGACTGGAGATTGACTTAGACATTTTGCGCGAGGGCTCTTGAAGGTCCATCACGCGCGCGGCCACCTTGGGTTGCGTACCGACCGGCACGCGAAACGTCTCGCCGAAGCGGTGGTTGAACTTCTCGGCGACGTCGCGAGTGAGTTCCAGGTGTTGGCGTTGATCGTCGCCCACGGGTACCTCTTCGGTCTCGTAGAGCAAGATGTCGGCCGACATCAAAACTGGATACGTCATGAGCCCGACGCGGAATCCCTCTTGGCGTTGGGCTTTCTCCTTAAAAGCGACCATTCGCGACACCTCGCCGTAAGTTGCCACGCACTCCAAGAGCCAGTTCAACTGGGCGTGATAGGGCACCTGGCTCTGGATGAAGATCGTGCAGATCTCCGGGTCGAGGCCCGACGCCATCAGGGTTGCTAACAGATCGGTCGTCTGGGCCCTCAGCGCGTCGGGCGAGATCTCCAACGTCAACGCGTGCATATCGACCACGCAGTAAAAGGCGTCAGAACTTTGTGCGTCGACCCACGGGCGAACGGCGCCTAAGTAGTTCCCGAGGTGCAATGGACCCGAGGGCTGGATTCCCGAAAAGACTCTCACTGTTCAATCGTAGATGAGAGGCTCTCGTGATCTCTCGAAGTAAGATCGGCCGGTGACCTTCGTCGTGACGACGCCGTCCTTCAGCGGCCCAGTAGAACTCCTACTCCAGCTGATTTCCAGTCACGAACTCGACATCCTCGACGTGCCCCTCGCGCCGCTGGTTGACGCGTTTGTCGCCGTGATGCGCGACGGGTCGACGGCCCTTGAGATGGGTGACCTTTCGGAGTTCCTCTTGATTGGCGCCGTGCTGTTAGAGATGAAGAGCCAGCAACTCTTGCCCGGACGTGACGCGGGGGAACTCGACGAGGAGTTCGTCGGTTGGGAAGAGCGCGACGTCTTGCTGGCGAGACTTTTGGAGTTGCGTACCTACGCCGCCCTGGCCGACGCCTTCATATCGCTCTTCGAACGAGCCAGCCGCGCGCATCCTCGCCTGAGCGGGGTGAACGACGGTTTTAAGGTTCAACCGCCCGATCTCTTGGCGGGCGTGACCGCCGCGCAACTCGCCCTCGCGTACCTGCGCGGCATCGAGGAGAAGCCCCGAGTGGTCGTTCGTCTCCACCACCTCACGGTGGACGCCGTCACGGTGGCTGAGACGGTCGCCGCGCTAGCGCAAAGTCTGCCGGCAATGGGTCGGCTGTCTTTTCGCCAACTGACCGAAGGGCTGGCAACGCGAATCGAGATCATCGTGCACTTTCTGGCGCTCTTGGAGTTGTGCAAACTAGGTCACGTGGAATTGGGACAGGGCAACACGTTTGGTGACGTGCAGATCCAATGGATCGACTCGCCCTTGGGACTCGACATCGGAGGGGTGGACAGTTATGAGGGATGAGCTCTCGCTCGAACAGAAGCTCGAAGCCATGCTGACCGTGGCGTTAGAGCCCATCTCGGTCGAAGAGCTCGCCGACGTCGTGGAGAACGACGCCGACGTGGTGATCGCGTCGCTCCGCGACCTGCGTCAGGAGTTCTTGGCCCAACGTCGAGGCTTTCAAGTCGTGGAGTTGGCCAGTGGTTGGGTCATGCAGTCCTCGCCGGACGTCGCGGCGTGGGTGACCAAGTTCGCGAACCGTGACGTGTCGCACCGACTCAGTTCGGCTGCACTCGAATCCCTCGCGATCATCGCCTATCGCCAGCCGGTATCTCGCGCACAGATCACGGCTCTTCGTGGAGTCAACGTCGACGGCGTCGTTCGATTGTTAGAACAACGTGGGTACATCGAAGAGCTCGGTCGAGCCCCGGGACCGGGCCAACCAATTCTCTACGGCACGACTGAACTCTTCTTGGATCGGATGGGTCTCGCCGCAGTGAGCGAACTGCCGCCGATCGAGGAGTTCATGCCGCCGGTCGAGACCGCCCACGCACTCGCCGACGAGATGGCCGACCGCTTCGACGTAACGGAGGTGAACTAGTTGGAAGAGGGCGAGCGCCTCCAAAAGACACTCGCGCGCGCGGGTTTTGGTTCTCGTCGAGCGTGTGAGGTCTTGATCGTCGAAGGTCGCGTCACCATTGATGGTGTCGTGGCCGAGCTCGGTAATCGAGTGGATCCTGACGTACAACTGATTTGCGTCGACGGGAACCTGGCGCCGACGTCTCAGAGCAAGGTTTACTTTCTGCTCAATAAGCCCGACGGCGTGGTCACGACCGCCTCCGATCCCCAGGGTCGAACCACCGTGCTCGACCTCGTGGAATCCGCGGTGCGGATTTTTCCCGTCGGACGACTCGATATGAATACCGAGGGCCTCTTAATTTTGACCAACGATGGCCGATTAGCCCATCTCCTAACCCATCCCAGTTCCGGGATCGCCAAGGAGTACCTCGCGCGCGTGGAGGGCGATCCCTCACCGGGAGCATTACGGCGACTGCGCGAGGGTGTCGAACTCGACGACGGGGTGACCGCGCCGGCCCAGGTCTCTCGGGTGAGTGAAGGGCTCATTCGCATCGTGATCCACGAGGGTCGCAACCGCCAGGTTCGTCGAATGTGCGCCGTGGTCGGTCACGAAGTGACGCGACTGGTGCGAACTCGCGTCGGTCCATTGCACGACGCGACGCTGTCGCCTGGTGCGTCTCGCCAGCTCTCTCAGAGTGAAGTACGCCGATTGATGGAGGCCGTGGGGATGACCGAGGAACTGGCCTCTACGATGCCTTCATGAGTACTGCCACGGTTCGAGGACTGCGCGGTGCCTCGACGTGCGACGAGAACACGGCACGCGAGATCACCGAAGTGACCCAAGAACTGCTGTTGGCCATGCTCGAAGAGAACGGGATTGGCCACGACGAGGTCGTCAGCGTGATCTTCACCACGACCCCCGATCTCAACGCGTTGTTTCCCGCGACGGCGGCGAGGGGAATCGGCTTTGGTGACGTGCCGCTCTTGTGCGCTAGCGAGATCAACGTGCCCGGTGCCATGCCCCTCACGGTGAGGGTGCTGATGCACGCCTACACCACGCGCGCACGCGGCGAGCTCCGCCACGTCTATCTTCGAAACGCCCCGTCGTTGCGCGATGACCTCCCCGATTAGTCGCCGAGCCCACGTCGTCGGCCTCGGCCTGATCGGTTCATCCGTGGCGCTGGCGCTGCGAGAGGCTGGCTGGACCGTGACGGGTAGCGACCTCGATCGCGCCATCGAAGACGCCGCGCTCGCCACGGGCGTCATTTCAAGTACGGCGCTAAGTGTCGAACATCGCTTGGTGGTCGTGGCGACGCCCGCTGGCGCCGTCGCGCCGACGGCGAACGCGATCCTTCGTGAGTTCTCGAATGAAGCGCTGGTCGTCACCGACGTCGCGGGCGTGAAGGGCGCCATTGTTAAGGACGTGTCCGACCCCCGTTTTCTCGCGGGTCACCCGATGGCCGGGTCAGAGCTACGCGGCGCCGTCGGCGCGCGGGCGGATCTGTTTCAAGGTTGCACGTGGGTGCTCACGCCAACGAACACCACAACGCCCGAGACGTACGGCTTGTTGCACGGCGTGCTGCGCGAGCTCGGGGCGAACGTGGTGGCGGTCAACGCCGAGGATCACGATCGCCTCGTGGCGATCGCTAGTCATGTGCCGCACCTGCTCGCAGGAGCGCTGATGAACGAGGCGAGCCGTGTCGCCGAACAAGACGCGGTACTCCTTCAACTCGCGGCCGGTGGCTTTCGCGACATGACGCGCGTCGCGGCGGGTGACCCCGGAATCTGGCCCGACGTGCTTTTTGAGAATCGCTGGGCGATCAGCCTGTCGCTCCAGGCGTTGGAAGATCGCCTCGCGGCGCTTCGCGTGGCTCTGGTCAACGATGATCATGACGCGGTGACGCGTGATCTATTGAGTGCGGCGTCCGCGCGGCGTCAACTGCCGGGCCGGGCGCTCCACTCCGAGAACCTGGCCTACCTGCGCGTCGCGGTGAGCGACCAGCCCGGTGTCCTGGCCGCGGTGACCACGACTGCTTCGGAGATGTTGGTGAACATCTACGACATTGAAATCGCCCACGGAATCGAAGGCCAGGGCGGCACATTGTTGTTGGCTATCGACGCTCGCCAGACCGACCAGTTCAGTCAAGCCCTCGTTGCTCGCGGCTTTCAAGTGGGTCACGAGTGAGTGACGTCGAGATTGTTCGCCCCGCGCGTCAGTTGCGCGGCTCACTTCGCGTACCCGGTGACAAGAGCACGTCGCACCGAGCGTTAATACTCAGCGCGCTGGCCGCGGGCCAGAGCACGATTACCGGATTGTCGCCGGGAGATGACGTGCGCGCCACGAGCGTCATCGTCGAACAGCTGGGCGCGACGCGCGAAGTCGACGAGGCTCAGGTTCTCATTACCGGGCCTGACGAGGGACTTCACACGAGTGACGCGCCGCTGGACTGTGGTAATTCCGGCACGTCGATGCGTCTGCTCTGTGGCGTGGTCAGCGCCCTTGCGGGCGTGAGTCAATTAATCGGCGACGCGTCGCTCTCCACACGACCGATGAACCGCGTCGCGGTGCCACTCAGGTTGATGGGCGCCCGCGTAAACGGTCATGGTGATCAACTCACGGCGCCGCTGCTCGTGGAAGGTTCAGGCACGCTTCGTGGCATCGAATATCACGTGCCCGTGGCCAGCGCGCAGATTAAGTCCGCGGTGCTTCTTGCGGGCCTCTCGGCGAGTGGCGTGACGACCGTCGAAGAGAGCATTCGCACACGTAGCACCACCGAAGAGATGTTGCGCGCCTCGGGCGTCGGGCTCGAGATCGAGAGCGTCGGCGACGGTCGCCGGGTCACTTTATCGCCGGCGCGACCGCGACGCCACGATTGGTACGTGCCTGGGGATCCTTCGCAGGCGGCCTTCTTTGCGGTGCTGGGCGCGATCCACCCCGACGCGACCCTCGAGGTCCTGAGTGTGGAGGCCTCGCCCGAGCGAGTGGGCTTCGTGGGTGTCTTACAGCGAATGGGCGCCGACGTGCAACTGAGCGAGAGCGGAACATTCACGGTACTTCACTCGCGAAGCTCCACGCTCGAAGCGACCGAGGTCCATGCCGGGGAAGTGCCTTCGGTCGACGAAGTGCCGATCCTCACGGTGGCGGCGTGCGCCGCGACGGGCGTGAGCGCCTTTCGCGGCATGAGCGAGCTGCGACTGAAGGAATCGGATCGCTTCAGCGCGTCGTTGACGCTGGCCAAGAAGTTGGGCTGTCGAGCGTGGTCCGAGGGCGAAGACTTTTTTGTTGAGGGTGTCGGGGGGGCGAAGAACTTTCTTGAGTTCGCTCTCGACTCTCTGCTCGATCACCGCATGGTGATGGCCAGTGCGGTGGCCGGATGTGCAGGCAATGGCTGCACCATTGAGGGAGCCTCGACGGTGTCGTCCAGCTATCCGCACTTTTTTCGCGACTTAGCGTTGCTGCAGTGAGCGCGCGCGTGATCGCCATCGACGGCCCGGCGGGTTCGGGTAAGTCGAGCGTGGCGCGCGCGTTGGCGGCGGCGCTGGGCTGGTCGTTTCTCGATACCGGGGCGATGTATCGAGCCGTGACCGTGGAAGCACTTCACACGGGTGTCGACGTACACGACGGGGCGGCCATGGGTGAACTCGCTCGCTCGGTCCAGTTGACGACCTTGCCGCGAATAAGCGTGAACGGGCGAGACGTGGAAGACGAGATCCGCACGGACACCGTGAACGAAGCGGTGTCGATTGTGGCCGCCAACGCCCTCGTTCGACGTCAGATGGTGCGTCGCCAGCGGGAGTTCGCTGACGCGCAACCACTCGGCACGGTGGTGGAGGGCCGTGATATCACAACCGTGGTCTTTCCCAACGCGACGCTCAAGGTCTTTCTTACGGCTTCGTTGGAAGAGCGAGCGCGCCGTCGTGGTGAAGAAGGAGCGGCCTCCGTCGCCCGAAGGGACGTGGCCGACTCGACGCGAGTGGCGTCGCCGCTGCGTCAAGCGCACGACGCGCTCGTGCTAGACACGACAGGACGTCAGGTCGACGAGGCGGTCAAGGAGATCATTCAATGGCTGAAGAAACAGACCTTGTCCTAAATCCGAACAAGACCTGGACCTACCGGGTGTGCGCGATGATCATATCGGGCTTGGCGCGACTCCTCTTTCGTCCGAGTGTCGAGGGCGCGGAGAACATCCCCTTGAGTGGTCCGGTGTTAATCGCGCCCATCCACCGTTCGAACGTCGATTTCGCGTTCACGCTATTCATCTCGCCTCGCAAGGTCTTCTTCATGGCCAAGGATGGCATCTTTCGCGTGCCACTCCTCGGACCCCTGCTCACGCGCCTGGGTGCTTTTCCCGTTAATCGAGACAGCGCCGACCGAGAGTCGCTGCGCCTTTCGGAAGAAGTACTTCGTCGAGGTCAGGCGCTGGTGATGTTTCCCGAGGGCACCCGCAAGAACGGTGACACTGTTGAACCCCTGCACGATGGCGCGATGTTCGTCGCCGCGCGAACCGGAGCCATAGTTGTCCCCGTCGGTGTCTCCGGGAGTAATCGCGCGATGCCCGTCGGCGCAAAGTTGCCCCGATTTTCAAAGATTCATGTCGTGGTGGGTGCCCCCATCACTCCACCCATGAGCGAGGGACGCGTTTCGCGCTCGCAGATCACCGCGAAAACCGAGGAACTCAGGCAAGCGCTTCAAAAGGTCTACGACGAAAGCCGTCTGCGCCAGCACTAGCTAACGTTCACGCCACCAGGTGCCAAAGACGACCCGGGCGTAACGAAAACCAAAGAGCCAGTTCTTACCCTTCTTGGTGGTTCCCGACGCGCGCGGGTACCACACGGTGGGCACTTCGCTCGCGCGCCAGCCGCGCTTGAGACAAGTGATCAACAGCTCAGCGGTCTGGTACTGCTCTTGGGTGAGCCGATCGAGAACGTCGGCCAGCATCGTCACGCGCAGCGCCCGGTATCCGGTGGAGGTATCGGTCAGGTGCGCGCCCGTCATTCGGTTCATCACCAGGGAGAAGAATCGCACGCCGCTCTTGCGCACGAGGTCCGAGGTCTTGTCCTCGCCCAGTACCCGACTCGCGACCACAAAGTCCGCTTGATCGCTCAGAAGAGGAGCGAGTATTCGGGGGATCTCGGTGGGATCGTTCTGGCCGTCGGCGTCAAGGGTGACGACGTAGTTCACCTCATTTTCAATGCAGTAGCGATAGGTGACCTGCAGTGCCACGCCGTGGCCAAGATTGACGGGAAACTCGATGACCTTAACGCCCGGGTAAGTTCGAGCGACCTCCGCGGTGGCGTCCTCACCGCCATCGACCACCACGAGCGTGGTGTAGGGCGCGCCATCGAGGGTGGCGGGCATCTTCGCGAGTACGTCGCCGATGTTCCCCTCTTCTTCGTAGGCGCAGATCGACGCCACAATCGCCTCGGGCGCGAACCCGACGTACTCCTCATGAAATCGCGACATGGCCTGATCGATCGCGAAGGCGCGCAGTCGTGCCAAGCGGCGCTTTTCCAGATCGACGGACGACAAACGGACGACCTAGATGGACTTTGCCCGGGCGAAGACGTTTACCACCATTGGCTCGAAGTGCTCGAGGGCTTGCGCGGGGAACTCTGGGTCAAAGGCCTTCTGGTCCCAGCGGTCGGCAAACCTCTCGGCGAGTTCGTACCACGGCTGACCGCGGTGTTGATCGCGCAAATTGGGGTCCATGCCGAGGTGTTCGTAGTAGTAACGACCTTGGAAATCTTGGTGGTGGGCCACCATGCAGTAGACCTCGTGGCGAACGTACGGACGAAGGATTTCAGCGGCGATCTTGGGGTGGTTCGGTACCGAGATGAGTTTGCCCACGTCGTGGAGCAGTGACGCGACGATGACCTCCTCGTCGGCTCCGTCCAGCTCGGCTCGGGAAGCGGTCTGCAAGGCGTGTTGCAACTGGTCCACCGAGAAGCCATCGGTGATATCGCTGAGGCCCTTCACCATCGCCAGGATTTGACGCGCGACACGGGGCTGGGCCCCGATGGTTTTGTCGACGATCTCCATCCACTGTTCACGCGTGGAAACGTCCATGCTGGGAAAGGAGGTCACGGCCAAATACTAACCGTTGACTGCAATTCTTTCGCTAACGACTCACGGCCGACAGCACCTGCGCCGCCGTGAAATCTCGGTCGGCTTGGCCGTCAAAGCTCGAGGACTCGGGCGTTTGAAGCACCAGATCCACGAGAGCGGAGATGGCCTTTAGCATCTCCCTTAATTCCGGCGGAGGCGGGAAGTACTCGTCTTCCACCGTGACCGATTTGACGGTGACGCCGTCGGTGGGGTCGAGGAAGTTCAGCACCTCATTGACGAGGGACTCGGGCGCCGACGCTCCGGCCGTGACCGCGACCGTGCCAAAAAGGTCGTCGGGCAACTCGTAGGCCCCGTTGACCCGCAGCACCCGCGGACAGCCGGTCGCCTCGGCGACTTTGGTTAGGGCCACAGTGTTCGACGAGTTGGCCGAACCAATGACGATCACGGCGTCGGCGTCGGTGGCTACCTCGCGCAGCGCCGCTTGTCGATTCGTGGTGGCGAAGCAGAGGTCGCTGTGGTTGGGCATCCAGATATCGGGAAACGTGACCTCGGCGTACTCTCGAAGGTCTTGCCACTCGTCGAGACTGAGGGTGGTCTGGCTGAGCAACGCGACGGGCCCCGATCGTGCGGCGAGGGCGTCGATGTCTTCACGCGACTGGATGAGGTGGGCGACCTCGGGAGCGACGGCCATGGTGCCCACGGCCTCCTCGTGTCCTTCGTGGCCGACGTAGAGCACGGTGTAGCCCTTTTGCGCCCGAACCTTGAGTTCGTGGTGAACCTTGGTCACCAACGGACAGACCGCGTCAATCACCGTGCCTCCGGACTCGCGAGCGGCCTCGATCACCTGGGGGGGCGAGCCGTGGGCGCTCAACATCACCGGCGCGCCCTGGGGGACGACGTCGACGTCGTCAACGAAGACGACACCGAGCGACTTGAAGTAGTCGACCACAAACTGATTGTGAACGATTTCGTGGTAGCAGTACACGGGCGGTTCGAAAACTCGCGTCATCCAATCGAGCGCTTTGATAGCTTTTTCGACACCCGCACAGAAACCTCGCGGGGCAGCGAGCACGACTCGGTCAACTTTCACGCTCTCAAGCCTAGTAAGTGATGAATTTTCCGAGTGCCTAGGCTAGAGACGTGTCGGGTGCTCGAATTTCCTCCATCTCGCCCGGTTCCCCGGCGGCGAACGTCGACCTCGCGATAGGTGACGAACTAGTGAGTGTCAACGGACGTGAACCAACGGACATCATTGAGTATCAACAGTTGATCGACGGGAAAACCGTCACCCTCGTCGTTCAGCGCGAGGGTGAACCTCTGTCGCGCAAGGTCTCGGTAACCAAGGTCGAGGGTGAGCCGCTCGGTCTTAGCATCGACTCGGCCGTCTTCGATCGAATTCGCACCTGTGACAATCACTGCACCTTCTGCTTCATCTATCAGTTGCCCAAGGGCATGCGCCGATCGCTCTACGTGAAGGACGACGATTTTCGACTCTCCTTCCTTTACGGCAATTTCACCACGCTCACGCGCTTTACCGAGTTCGACCTGGAACGGGTGATTGACGAGAAGCTTTCGCCGTTGTACGTGTCAATACATTCGACCAATCCCGAGTTGCGCGCTGAGATGTTGAGGAATCCGCGGGGCGCCACGAGTCTTCGCTGGCTTCGAGAGCTACTTCGCGCCGGCATTGAAGTGCACGGGCAGGTGGTGGTCTGTCCCGGCGTGAACGACGGCGCCGAGCTCGAGCGCACGCTCTACGACGTGCTTTCGCTCTACCCGGAACTAGCGTCGCTGGCTCTCGTGCCGGTTGGCGTCAGCGACTTTACGCTCGAAGAGTCGATGCGATCCCACAGCGCCGACGAGGCGAGGTCCGTGGTGGAATTAGCCGAACGATTCCAACGATTCACTCGCGAACTCTTCGGCACGGCGAAGGTCTTCGCGAGTGACGAGTTCTACCTCGTCGCCGGAGTTCCACCGCCTGGAACCGAGAGCTTCGAGAGTCTCGACGAGGCGGAAAACGGCGTGGGACTTGTCGCGGCCTTCATCGAGAGCTTCTCCCAACGCACCGCCATGGCGAAACTGGGTTCGGGCTTCTTCCAGTCAGTCGACGGCGCGCCGGCACTGGGCTATCGAGCGCCGCGTACCGGGGAGGGTCCGACTTACTTTGGCGATGTCGTGACGGTGCTGACGGGTGAGTACGCCGCCCCGATCTTGCGTACGCTCTTGGACGACCACGGCTTCTTCGACGTGGAAGTGAAGTCGGTGAAGAACCGATACTTCGGCGGCAATATTAAGGTGGCGGGCCTCATGACCGGTCAGGACCTCCAAGTCGCCCTTCGGGAGGTCGCCGCGTCGAATGTCTGTTTGATCCCCGACGTCTGTCTCTCGGAGGGTCGATTCCTCGACGGGCTGACCCTAGAGGATCTGCCCCGGGCGGTCATGACGGTGGTCACCACGGGTCACGATCTTCGAACCACGCTCGAGACGGTGCGTGCCAAGGGATTGAGCCGCGCGTGAAGAGACCCCAAGTGGTCGTGGTCGGTCGACCGAACGTCGGCAAGAGCTCGTTGGTTAATCGCCTGGCGGCGAAGCGAATCGCCGTCGTGGAAGAACAGCGCGGCGTCACGAGGGATCGAAAGGCCGTCGAGGTCGAGTGGCGGGGGTTGGCGTTTGACGTCGTGGACACTGGCGGGTGGCTCGAGTCGGGCGACGCGCTCGAGGGCAAAGTCTCCGAGCAGGCCAACGCCGCACTGGCCGAAGCGAACTTGGTGCTGTTCGTGGTGGACGCGACAACGGGGCCGGTGGATGAAGACTCGCACGCGGCTCGCTGGGTTCGTCGAAGCGGACGGCCCGTGATGTTGGTCGTGAACAAAGTCGATGATCAACAACACGAACCAAGTAGTTGGGAGTTTCTGCGCCTTGGCGTGGGCGATCCGTTCATGGTCAGCGCCCAACACGGTCGAGGGGCCGGTGACCTGCTCGATCGCATCGTCGACCTCCTCGGTGAAGCCACCAACGAGCCTCTGACGGTTGAGGTGGACAGTGACGGCGCCCTGCGCGTGGCGATCGTGGGTCGACCCAACGTGGGCAAGTCAACCCTTTTTAACCAGCTCATCGGTGAGGAGCGCTCGGTGGTGCACAATCTGCCCGGCACGACGCGCGACGCCATTGACACCGTGATCGCCACCAGCGCCGGTCTCATTCGCTTCATTGACACCGCCGGGATGAGAAAGCGCGCTCGAACGGGGGCCGGTCTTGAGACGTACTCGGTCCTGCGAAGCCTTGACGCGCTCGATCGAGCGGACATCGCCATTCTCGTGATCGACGCCGCCGATGGCGCCACCGGCCAAGACCAGCGTCTAGCCGAACGCATTTCGGCGGCGGGCTGTCCAGCCATCGTGGTTTTGAACAAGTGGGAACTCGTCGATAGCGAGGCTCGTGAGGCGGTGCTCGCCAGCGTGGCCGACAAACTCTCGTTCCTCGGCGACGCGCCGGTACTAAAGACAACGGCCCTATCGGGCAAAGGGGTCCAAAAACTGTTACCGGCGCTGGCCAAGGCTGCCGCCGACTACACCAAGCGCGTACCCACCGGCGCGTTGAACCGGGCCATTCGCGACCTCCAGATCAAACAGCCCGCTCCCAAGGGCAAGATTCGTTACGCAGTCCAGGGCGCGAGTGAGCCGCCGACATTCACGTTGTTCGTGGCGGGCAAGCTCGCTCCCACGTACTTGCGCTACGTCGAGCGCAGCCTGCGTGAGCGATTCGCTCTGGGCGCGTCGCCGATTCGAGTGCGCGTCCGAGTCGAGTAGTGGCGAAGTGGTGTGAGAACTGCGATCGTCCCGTAGAGGGCGACGTGTGTGAGGTATGCGGCACCGAAGTCTCCGAACCCGTGCACGAGCCGATTCCCTGGCGCTGGCGCTTCTTCATCGTCGCGTCGGTCATCTATCTGATCTGGCGGATTTATCAGATAATTTCTTGGCTAGCTCACTAGGAGGTTCGCCGTGCCCATCTACGCCCTTGGCGATCGCGTCCCGACCATTCACCCGGATGCCTACGTTCACCCCGACGCGGTCATCATCGGCGACGTTCGACTCGGCGCCGAGTCATCGGTCTGGCCCGCCGCCGTACTGCGGGGCGACTACGGCACGGTGATCGTGGGCGAACGCACGTCAATTCAAGATGGAACCGTGGTGCACGCCGTCGACGAGTACCCGACGGTTATCGGCAGCGACTGCGTGATCGGTCACCTTGCGCACTTAGAGGGATGCGTCATTCACGATCGCGCCTTGGTCGGTAGCGGATCGATCGTGTTGCACCGTGCTGTGGTGCACAGCGGTGCCATCGTCGGTGCGGGCGCCGTGGTACGCAACGGAATGGAGGTGCCGAGGAACGCTATGGCGTTGGGCGTGCCGGCGTCGCTCAAGTTGGACGCGAGTAGCGAAGAGGGGACGCTCGCCTCGGCGGCGCTCTACGTGGCCAACGCCCATCGTTACCGAGCGGAGTTACGAAAGCTCTAGGCGTTGGAGATAGCCACCAGACGTTCAAGGGCGAGTTCGGCGTGTCCTTCGACGACACTGGCACTGGCGAAGGCGAAGCCTTGAGTGAGCGAGGTCGCGCGGCCGGCGACGATGAGCGCTAGCGCGGCGTTGGCGCACACCACGTCAAAGACGGGGCCCTGTTTTCCTTCGAGAAAATCTCTTACGACGTGCACGTTGTGCGAAGTATCGCCGCCTCGGATACTGGCTACGTCGTGGTGACGACCGAGTTCGTCACCGGCGTCCACGCGCTGGACCGTGTGCTCTTGGGGCGTAATGGTGTGCAACGTCGAGGGTGAGCCAAGTGAGAGCTCGTCAAGTCCGTCGTCGGCGTTGACGAGAATAGTGAAGCGGGTGCCTCGAGTACCCAGCACCTGGGCCATGTTCTCCAGCAGTTCACGTTGGGCGACGCCGATCAACGAGCGTTGTACGAGCGCCGGATTCGCTAAGGGACCAAGAACGTTAAAGATTGTGCGAAAGGCCAAGGCGCGGCGAATCGGCGTTACGTAACCCAGCGCGTGGTGATAGGTGGGGGCGAACAAGAACCCGATTCCGGCGCCCTCGACGCAGGCGCGCACCACGTCTTCGGGCGCGTCGAGACGAACCCCGAGGCCCTCGAGAACGTCGGCCGACCCTACGGAGGACGAGGCCGCTCGGTTCCCGTGCTTGGCCACGGGCACGCCGCAGCCGGCCACGGTGAGCGCGGCCATTGTCGACACGTTCACACTGTGCAGTTGATCGCCGCCGGTGCCCACGACGTCGATGGCGTCGGGGTTCACCGTGAGGGTCGTCGCGGTGTCAATCATCGCGTCGATGAACCCGGTCATCTCGTCAGCCGTCTCACCCTTGGCCGTGAGCGCGGTGAGAAAGCTCGCGATGAGAACACCTTCGACGCGACCTTCGAGGATCTCGGTCAGCGCGAGGCGAGCCTCGATGCGCTCAAGATTGGTGCCACGCACTAGTGGGTTGAGTACGTCGAGCGCGAACGAGTCCATCAGTGAAGCGTGGTGAATTCGGTGGCTGACATAGCGACACGATACTCGTGGAGGACTCCACCCTCGCCCCAACTACGATTTTTAGATGGAGCCCACGTACCTCGACACGATTGTCGAGAGCCATCGGCGTCGTGCGGCGTTGGATACTCGTGAGTGGCGCGCGCGCGCCGAGGAGATTATTTACGATGGTCCTTCATTTACCAACGCGCTTCGCCAGGGCGCGTCACCCTTCATACGGGTCATCGCCGAGATAAAGCGCCGTTCACCTTCGAAGGGGTGGCTCGGATCCAACTTGGACCCCGGCGCCCTCGCGAGAATCTATCGAGACGGTGACGCCACTGCGGTGTCGGTGCTCACGGACAGTGAATTCTTCGCCGGTTCTCTCGATGATCTCCGAGCGGTGCGACGGGCCATCGCTCTACCGCTGCTCCGCAAGGATTTCACGGTCTGTGAGAACGACGTGCTCGACGCCGCCGAGTCGGGCGCGGGGGCCGTGCTCTTGATCGTTGCCGCCTTGAGTGACACTGAACTCGCGGCCTTCGTCGAACTCGCTCACCTCATTGGCATTGACGCGCTCGTCGAGGTGCACGACGCCGCGGAAGCCTGGCGTGCGCTCGATGCTGGTGCGCGGATTGTGGGCGTGAATCAACGAGACCTGCAGACTTTTGAGGTCGACCCCGGTCGTGCGGCCACCGTGGTTGCGGAGTTGCCACTCGAGTGCCTGGTCGTGTGTGAATCGGGGCTGAGGGACCTCGCCGACGTCGAGCGCGCGGCTCAGGCGGGTTTTGACGCGGTGCTAATTGGCGAAGCGTTGGTCACCTCGTCAGACCCCGGGGCGTTACTAAAGTCGTTCTCTCTCGTACCGAGCGTGCAGCGTGGCTGAGACGTTGGAGCGCGGCTTCATCAAGATCTGCGGGGTGACGAACGTCGCCGACGCGAGGGCCGTCATTGGCGCCGGGGCGAGTGCCCTTGGTCTCATCTTCGCCGAGTCGCCCCGGCGAGTTTCAATTGACCAAGCCCACGACATTCTTGAGGCCACCGAAGGGGAGCTCCTGCGCAGCGCGGTCTTTCGCGAGAATGATGACGAGTCGATCCGAGCCCACCTACGCGGTCTTGACGTTGAGATGGTCCAGATTCACGGCACGCTGAGCGAGGGACTCCTCGACACGATCCGCGAACGTCCAAGGGTCCTCGTCAAGGCTCTATCGATTGAGAGTCGGGAGTTCCTCACCTTTGACGAGTTACGGGTGGACGCAGTCTTGATCGACGGGCCCCGTCCCGGTTCGGGAGCCACGCACTCCTGGGAGCGTATGGCGCAACGAGAGTTCCGGGTGCCCGTCATCGCGTCGGGCGGACTGAACCCGAACAACGTCGCCGAGACCATCATGGCCACGATGGCCACGGGTGTGGACTGCGATAGCGGGGTCGAGGCCGTCCTGGGCCTGAAGGATCATCAACGGGTGAGTAGTTTCGTAGCCAA
Organism: Acidimicrobiales bacterium; assembly: GCA_035533495.1. Classification (GTDB taxonomy): domain Bacteria; phylum Actinomycetota; class Acidimicrobiia; order Acidimicrobiales; family RAAP-2; genus RAAP-2. The sequence goes on from DATLTW010000052.1 coordinate 19,996, forward strand.
CGCCCGCCAAGCGTTCTCGTTGCTCAAGGAGTGAGGTAGTGAACATCGACGTCATGGGTCCACCCGACGACCGGGGCCGATTCGGTGGTTTTGGCGGCCGTTTTGTTCCCGAAGCGCTCATGCCCGCCTGCCTGGAACTCGAGGAGGCTTTCCGCGGCGCCTGGGGCGATCCGCTGTTTGTCGAGGAGTATCGACTGGTCCTGCGCCAGTTTGCCGGGCGACCCACCCCGATCACGCCGCTTCCTCGGCTTTCCGAGCGACTGGGCCTGGCGCTGTACGCCAAGCGAGAAGATCTGGCCCATACCGGTTCACACAAGATCAATAACGTGATCGGCCAAACGCTCCTCACGAAGCGAATGGGGAAGTCGCGCGTCATCGCCGAGACCGGCGCCGGTCAACACGGCGTGGCCACCGCCACCGCGGCGGCCCGCCTGGGCCTTTCGTGCACGGTCTTCATGGGCGAAGTGGACACCGAGCGACAAGAGCTCAATGTCTTTCGGATGGAACTATTGGGAGCGACGGTCGTCTCCGTCACGTCGGGTTCGAAGACGTTGAAAGACGCGGTGAACGAAGCACTGCGCGAGTGGGTGACGTGCGTCAGCGATACCCATTACTGCATTGGCTCGGTCATGGGACCTCACCCCTTTCCCTGGATGGTGCGCGAATTCCAAAGCATCATTGGCTCAGAAGCCTCACAACAGCTCGATGACCTCGGCGTGGGCGCGCCGGACGCGGTGGTGGCGTGCGTGGGTGGGGGATCTAACGCGGCGGGAGTGTTCGCGGGCTTCGCCAATCGCGCCACACGACTCATCGGCGTCGAGGCCGCCGGGGGCGCCGCGGTGCGAAGTGGGTCGCCCGGCGTGTTGCACGGTATGCGCTCGTTGCTGCTCCAAGACGAGTTTGGTCAGATTGAAGAGGCGCACTCTATCTCGGCCGGCCTCGACTACCCGGGCATCGGTCCCGAGCACGCGTTCCTCGCCGCCACGCGACGGGCTGAGTATTACGCGGTGGCCGACGATGAGGTCATCGGCGCCCTTTCGCTCCTGAGCGAAACCGAGGGCATCATTCCCGCGCTCGAGACGGCGCACGCCGTCGCGTGGATCGCCAGAGAAGCCGGCGCACTTCTGCCCCGTGGCTCTTCGGTGCTCCTTAACCTCTCGGGCCGTGGGGACAAAGACGTGGCCCAAGTTCGCGCCATCTTGAAGGGTCAGAAGTGAAATCACTCGAGGTCTACCTTCGTGCACTGCGCGATAGTGGACGTAAGGCGCTGGTGCCCTACGTGGTCGCGGGTATGACGCCTGATTGGACTCGCCACGTCGAAGCGGCGGTCCTCGGGGGCGCGGACGCCGTCGAGATTGGTGTCCCCTTCTCGGATCCGATGATCGACGGCATGGTCATTCAAGAAGCCTCCCAACGAGCACTCGAGCGTGGCACGACGCTCGAATCGATCTGTGAAGAATTGGAGTCACTGGGCGCTCAGATTCCGCTCATCGCCATGACCTACTACAACCTTTTTCTCCACTACGGACTCGAGCGTGCGGCGGGGCGCCTCCGCCAGGCGGGCCTCAGTGGCGCCATCGTGCCCGATCTCCCGCTCGAAGAGTCGGATGAGTGGCGCGCCGCCTGTGACGCCAGCGACGTCGCGTGTATTTATTTGGTCGCGCCCTCGACGCCCGCACCCAGGGCCCGCGAAATTGCAACCCGCACGCAAGGATTTGCGTACGCCACGTCGCGCATGGCGGTGACCGGCGCCGCGAGTGATGAGGGCCAGGGCCCTCGAGTGGTGGCGACGCTGCGCGAAGCGAGTGACGTGCCGATCTACGTCGGCATCGGCATCACTACACCCGAACAGGCAAAGCGTGCGGCCTCATACAGCGACGGCGTGATCGTTGGATCGGCGCTGGTGAAACTCGTTCTCAATGGCGCGAGCACGTCTGAGGTGGAGCGCTTCGTTGGTTCATTTCGAATGGCCATTGACTAGGCGGGGCCCGTAATTGCCCGATTCCACGGGGATTTCTTCAATCGAGCAACGGGCAGTAATACCAACGGTTACCAGGGAGTAAGGGCAATATCTGGTGGGTCGCACTCAATAAAACGGACTTCAGTCCCTGCTGGCAGCGTTTCGTTGGTGTTAAATCTGTTACGAGCCGTCAACTCGGTGGCTCGAAGAGATCCTTTAGTAGGGGGAATTACATGGAACAGAGAGTTGCGGATCCAGGTCCTTTGGGGCTGGCGGGGTTCGCTATGACGACGTTCTGCCTGAGTACTTTCAACGCGAACCTATGGCACGGCGGGGGCGCTGCAGCGGCGCTATCACTGGCGATCTTCTACGGCGGCATTGGCCAGCTCCTCGCAGGTATGTGGGAGTTCGTACGCAAGAACACGTTTGCGGCGCTGGCCTTTTCGTCGTACGGCGCCTTCTGGCTGTCACTTTGGTACTTGTTGAACCACGCACCTGGCACCGACACGGTGGCGATCTTCCTGTTGGGCTGGACGATCTTCACTTTGTACATGACCTTGGCGGCAACAAAGACGACGAGTGCGATACTCACGGTCTTTGTGTTGTTGTCGATTACCTTCATATTCTTGACCATCGGCGCCTGGGGCGCGGGGCACACGAGCATGACGAAGATCGGCGGCTGGGTCGGCATTGCGACGGCTCTGGCGGCCTGGTACACCTCGGCGGCTGGGGTTGTAAACGAGACGCATAAGAGGGTCGTGCTCCCGGTTGGCCCACGAGGCTAACGTAGGGGTCACTGGTGGCTTGCCACCGGACCCAACCGCCAGCAGCGCCCGTTCCGAAAGGTACGGGCGCTGCTGGCATTTACGGCACCTATGTAGCAACGCTCCGAAGCCCCGCGCGGGCGCTCCGTTGCTGATGGCGTTTGTCGTGCGCGAATCTCGACTTCGGTGGGAGAGGAGCGAAGTTCGTTGCGATTAAGTGTCAAACCCAAGATGAAACAGGTCCAACAGTTTGAGCCAGAGGTTGCGCCGCCCGCCGTGCTCGTCGGCGCGCTGAATCGCAAGTTGCGTAAGTCGGATGAAGACCCACTTGAGTGGCTCAGGCGGGAAGGGCATCGGCTTCTTTCGAACCATGGTCAAACCGGTTCGTTCGGTGTGGTCTCCGTCCAATAGGTCCAACATGACCGCGGCGCCAAAGCGCGTTGAGCCCACGCCTAGCCCCGTGTAGCCCATCACGTAGGCCGCTTTGCCCTCAAACGCGGTGCCCCAAAAGGGCGAAAAACGGGTACAGGTGTCGACGGCTCCACCCCAGGCGTGCGTGAATCTGATCCCCGCAAGTTGAGGAAAGGTCTTCAAAAAATGCTCGGCGAGGGTCGCGTAGGTCTCAGCGTTGAACTCGTACTCCCGGCGCGCTTTGGACCGGAAATTGTAAATCGCGTCGTAACCTCCCCAGAGAATCGAATTATCTTTGGTGAGCCGGTAGTAGTGGAACTGGTTACCCGAGTCCGCGACCCCTTCGCGATCCTTCCAACCGATGCTCTCGAGTTGCTCGTCAGTGAGCGGCTCGGTCACCAGGGTGTAGTCATAGACCGCCACAACGTACTTTCGGGCCCTTCGAATGAGTGACGGGAAGACGTTCGTGGCCAGTGCCACCTTGGCGGCCGTCACGGTGCCGTAGGGCGTGTGCGCGCGAAGGCCGTGCGCGACGTCTTCGAGCCACTCGACCTTAGAGTTCTCGTAGATGGTGACCCCGAGCGACAGACACGCTCGCTCTAACCCCCAGACCAACCGAGCGGGGTCCACGAGCGCGGTGCCGTCGTGGTCAAAGAGGGCCCCTTCGTACAAGGGGGAGTGGATTCTTGCTTGGACCTGCGCCTTATTCAGTACCTCGACGTGGTCGCCCATCTCATTTCGCAGCTTCGCCTCTTCGATCATTCCTTCGAACTGCCAGGGCGCCACCGCGACGCGTAACTCTCCGGTTCGTTCCCAGTCACACTCAATCTGGTATCGCAGTACGGTCGCTTCAATCTCGTCGAGGTTCTCGCGCGCGAGTCGCTCGATGAGTGGCATCTCGGCGGCGAAACGGCGCATGCCATTGGTGAATCCGTGGGTGAGCGACGCGCTGCAAAATCCCCCGTTTCGCCCCGAGGCGCCCGCGCCCGTTTCGTACTGCTCGAGCACGATGACTTCGCGCGCCGGATTGCGCTCCTTCGCCAGCAGCGCGCTCCATAGCCCCGTATAGCCCGCACCAATGACGCACAGGTCGGCGTGGACGTCGCCAATCAGTGCGGCGTGAGACTCTGGTTCCAAGGGATCAGCATCCAACCACCACAGTTGGGGCTGAACTTCGGCGAGGTGACGTAAGACGAAAGGGTCCTTCTTTTCCATACTGCGTCCAACCGATGGCTGGAATCACCCCTTCTGAGCATGCCGTGTTTCGCGGGTCCCAACCGCGCGAACGCCGGGTATCACACCGACCTTTGGAGTCAACTCTACCGAAACAAACTGATCACAACGTCACCAGGCGCGTTGGGTGTTGGTGTGCGCAACGTGGTTAGCGGGCATCCTCGCCCTGGTTGAAGTGTCGTACAGTGACCTTCCAGCCGAGCACCGCTCTCGAGCGAGGTCCCTTCGTCAAAGCGACTTGCGAACCTTGTAGGACGTTCGCCCTTCGTTACCGACCTCGGACTGATTGACGTGGCGAGGAGTTCTCAGAGCGCCTTCGCCCAGCTCGTGAGCTATCGCAGAAACGTCGTCGAGCTCCGTCCAGTTGATGTCATATTCGCCGGCAGCCCCATTGAGTAAGGATGGCTCGAAGACCGCCCGTCTGCTTAAGACCCGGCGACCGCGTCGTCTCTGAGATCCAAGGGCTCGGACTGCTGGAGAACTTGGCGGTCTAACCCCGTTGACGGTTCGCACGAGCGAGGTCCTCACGTGGCGGGGGAGCCACTAAGTAGCCTGATGGTGATGGCGAACGAGAACCGCGAGTGACGACGTACGTTGGTTTTGATTTAGAGACGACGGGCGTCAGTTCGTTTCGCGACGTACCAGTCTCCTACGGCTTTGTTGAGCACGTACGTAGCGCCCAGGGGGTCGAGACGAGATCCGAGGGCGGCTACGTCAATCCAGGCGTGGCGATTCCCGCGGGCGCTTCGGCCATTCACGGGATCACCAACGAGATGGTAAGTGACGCGCCTGCTTTAACGGAGGCCGCGGAGGCGATCGCGCAGCGGCTGGGCTCGATCTGGGCCACGGGTGGCGTGATCGTGGGCATGAACGTGTCGTACGACCTGACCATGATCGACTCGTTGTGCCATCGGCTAGCGACGGCGACGCTGGAGCAACGTGGCACCGTGGGACCGGTGCTCGATATCCTCATTCTCGATCGTCACTTCGATAAGTGGCGCAAGGGGGCTCGTAAGCTGAACGACCTTTGCCTGCACTACGGCGTCAACTTGACCGGCGCGCACTCCGCCGTGGAGGACGCTGAGGCGAGTCTGAACGTCCTCGAGGAGATGCAACGCCAGTTCCCCGCGATTGGGGAACTTTCCGTCTCGGCGATTAACGACACGTCGCGCGCCTGGTACCAAGAGTGGTTAACCAGCTTCTCTTCGTACCTCGAAAAGAGGGGCGAAGGCCCAGTGAACGTCGGTCGCTTCGAGTGGCCGATTCATCAAGACCGCTAAGGGAGGGCTCTGGTCGGGCTGGGGAGATTTGAACTCCCGATCTCTCGGCCCCCAGCCGAGCGCTCTAGACCAAACTAAGCCACAGCCCGTGAAGGAGCAATCTTAGCCCGGGCGATTCAGTTACTGGGACGACGCGACGCGTGACCTTGTGCCGGATCAGTAAGCCAGGCTCGGGCTTCGCAAAGATACGCGATGGTCTCACCCGTGGCCTTGGCCTGGAGTGCTTCGAGAATTCTCTGATCGAGAGCGGCGACCAATTCATCGACTGCCATCGCTCCTCCTTTCTATCCGCCGGCGGCGGCCGTTACAATTTCAATACTGCATTCGTCTACCACAATTGTGCTAGACCACTCGGCACGACGCACCATCTCGCCGTCGATCGCCACGGCAATTCCACGTTGTTCAACGTTGAGACGCTGCAAGAGTGCGTCTAGCGTCTCGGAGAGGAACTCTTCTTCGTTGCCATTGACGCTAATCACGAAAGATGAAGTACGAAACTCAGGGCTTGCCTCGCCGCGAGCGGAGCGAGCGTGACACCGTGGCGATAGTGGCCGGACGACCACGCCCAACGTGCGTCGACGACTTCAAAGAACGGAGCGAGATCCTTGCTCGCGGGTCGTAGACCTTGGCGAGTCTCAATGATCGACGCGGATTCGAGTGATGGCACGATGTCCAAGGCGTCGCGCAGCAGTCGTTGGAGTTCGCCCACTTCGACGAGAAGCTCTTGTTTTTCGTCGGACGACGCGCCAAGGACGCAGTAGCCCCCTGGGCGGCTCACCATATAGAACGAGCGCCCGCGTACGTAAGCGCGAACCATTGGCTGTGACGAGCGATCGAGCCCTTGCACCCGCACGGTCGTCCCGCGCACGGGGCGGATAACGTTCGCCACTTTGTCGGCCACGCCACACGGCAGGGGCCCCGCGCCGGTTGTTAACACGCCAGCGTCGCCACGAAACACCCCCTCGGCCGTCGTCACCTCCACGTGGTCGCCCTGGGACGAGGCGGTGAGCACAAGTTGCCGTACGACGTCTACCCCGAGTGCCTCATTCGCCCGAGCGAGCACCGCCACTGCCTGATCCGGATCGACCCAGGCGTCGCCGACCAGGAAGAGACCCTCTCGTATCCCCGCCGAAACACCCTCGAACATCTCTTCGTAGTTCTCTCGTAGGACCCGGCGGAATGGAGCACCGTAACTCTGGGCTACCCCCTCGAATTGGCTGATCAAGCGGCGATCGCTTTGGTCAAAAGCGACCAGCAATGTACCGGACTCGTGGACATCGACCAGCTCACCCGTCACTTCGTAGAGGTCGTGGGAAAGTTCCCGCCACGCCGCTAACGCGCCGAGTTGCAATTGGTAGTTCTCTTCCTCGCCGGGTGAGACCTCGGCGGTGGAGGCGAGCATGCCCGCCGCCGCCCACGTCGCTCCCGCGCCAGGTGATGGATCGAAGAGCGTGACTCGCCAGTCAGCATGTGCGAGACGAAAGGCACTCGTCAGACCAATTACACCGCCGCCCACCACTAACGCGTCACGACGGGTCGAGCTCACGTCACCAGCGTAGGGGCCAGCGTCTGGGCGCTCGTTCGGTATAGTTAGAGCGGGTCAGCGTTGCCCCAGGACGAACGCTATGACCAAAAACCTCTACGACCCTACTTTCGAACATGACGCCTGCGGCGTGGGCTTGGTCGCAGATCTGACCGGCCAGGCGACCAACGCCACGATTCTTGACGCGTTGACAATTCTCGAGAATCTCGAACATCGAGGAGCCACCGGCTCAGACGTGGACTCTGGCGATGGAGCCGGCATCCTCATCCAGATGCCCGACGCTTTCATCCGCACGATCTTTGGCCCAACGGTACCCGCACGGGGCGACTACGGGGTGGCCAACTGGATGGTTCCTCGGGAACTGAACCTCGAGTGCGCGCGCACAACGATCGATGAAGTGTTCTCGAGCGTCGGTCTCTCGTCGGCGGGCTGGCGCGAGGTACCGGTGAACTCGACCCTTCTCGGGCCGACGTCGCGGGACTCAGAGCCACTCTTCGTCCAACAACTGATCGTGCGATCCCCGGTCCAAGGTGCGCCCGATATCGAGCGAGCGTTGTACTGCGCCCGAAAAGTCTTGGAACACTCGCTCGACATCTACGCGTCGTCGTGTTCGTCCAAAGTGCTCATTTATAAGGGCATGCTGTCCTCGCCCCAGTTACGTCACTACTTCAGCGATTTAGGAGATGTTGGATTACAGTCAGCGATTGCGATCGTGCACAGCCGCTTTTCGACCAACGTGTTGCCTCGATGGGATCTCGCGCAACCCTTTCGCTACATCGCGCACAACGGCGAGATCAACACCATTCGCGGCAACCGCAATTGGATGACCGCGCGAGAGACCACAATCGAGAGCGACGTGCTGCCACTGTCGGTACGGAGCCTCACGCCAATCATCACCGCGAACATGAGTGACTCGGCTAGTTTCGACGAGGTCGTGGAGCTCTTGGTTCACTCGGGGCGCTCACTGCCCCACGCAATTCTGATGATGATCCCCGAGGCGTGGGAGCGATCCAGTGCGATGAGTCCGGATCGCCGAGCCTTCTATCGCTATCACGCGGGCCTCATGGAGCCTTGGGACGGTCCGGCGTCGGTCACTTTTTGCGACGGCAACGTCGCGGGCGCCGTACTCGATCGCAACGGACTGCGGCCGGCGCGCTACTGGGTCACGAAGGATCACCGGGTCATTCTGGCGAGCGAGGTGGGCGTCTTGCCCATCGAGGCGTCCAATATCGAGCGCAAGGGCCGTCTCCAGCCGGGGCGAGTCTTCTTGGTGGACATCGAGCAGGGCCGCATCATTGAAGACGAAGAACTCAAGGCCACGTTGGCCGCCCAAGCGCCATACGCCGAGTGGCTCGAGCGCCACCAGATATCCCTCGACACGATTGAAGCGCCCACGACGCTCACGCCCGAGCACGGCTCGATCGTTCGCCAACAGAAGAGCTTTGGCTACAGCGAGGAGGATCTGCGCCTCATCATTCGCCACATGGCCCAAGTGGGTGAGGAGCCCATCGGTTCGATGGGCTCGGACACTCGGTTGCCCGTCCTTTCCACGATGCCTCGTTCGATCTTCGACTACTTCACTCAACTCTTCGCCCAAGTGACGAATCCGCCCCTAGACGCCATTCGTGAAGAACTCGTGACCTCGACGCGTGTGGTCATCGGTGGCGAGGAGAATCTCCTGCGCGAAAGCGAGGAACACTGCCACCAGATCGTGCTGGCCTCACCGGTACTGAGCGTGCATGAGTTGGTCAAGATTCGCTACATCGACGAACAGCCTGGGGTGGAGGGTTTTCGCACCGCGGCCATCGACGGGCTCTTTATGGCCCAGGGACCGCTCAGCGCCGCTGAGCGCCTCGCCCACGCCCTCAAAGAGGTCGAGGACGAGGTCGTCGCCCAGGTACGCGCGGGCGTCAACATCGTGATCCTGAGCGATCGCGGCACGTCTCCGTCGCACGCGGCGATTCCGAGCCTGCTGCTCGCTTCGGCGGTGCACCACCGCCTTGTCGCGGAGCACCTGCGCACCAACGCGGCACTGATCATTGAAGCCGGAGACGTTCGTGAGGTGCACCACGTCGCCCTGTTGCTCGGCTTTGGGGCCTCAGCGGTCTGTCCGTACCTCGCCTACGAATCAATCGACGCCCTGATCGACGAGGGCGAGTTAAATGAGTTGACGGCCTACGAGGCCCGGTACCAGTACGGTAAAACGCTCAACAAGGGCGTCGTGAAGGTCATGTCAAAAATGGGCGTTAGCACGGTCGCCAGTTACGTGGGCTCGCAGCTCTTCGAGCCCGTCGGACTCTCCGATGACGTTCTCGGGCGATACTTTCCTGGCTTTCACTCCCGTCTTGGGGGCGCCACGCTCGAGCGCCTGGCCCGCGACGTCTTACGTTGGCACGCCAGCGCATTTGCGCCCGAGGCGGGCGCCCGAGTGGAGATCACGAATCACGGTGAGTACCAGTGGCGCCGCGACGGTGAACTGCACCTCTTTAATCCCCGCACGGTACAGAAACTTCAACACGCCACGCGCGAGAAGCGTTTCGACCTCTTCAAGGAGTACACCTCACTGGTCGACGAACAAAGCAGTGGCAAGTTGACGTTGCGATCCCTGCTCTCCCTGGTCCCGAGTGCTTCGCCGCGGCCGCTCGAAGAGGTCGAGAGCGTAGCGTCGATCGTCAAACGCTTTAGCACTGGCGCGATGTCCTACGGTTCGATCTCGGAGGAGGCGCACACGACCTTGGCCGTGGCGATGAATCGCCTCGGTGCGAAATCCAACACCGGCGAAGGTGGTGAGGACGAAGAGCGCTTCGACACGTCCAATCCTCGAGAAAACACCCGCTCGGCGATCAAACAGGTCGCATCGGGACGGTTTGGCGTCACGAGCCGGTACTTGGTCAACGCCGACGATCTCCAGATCAAGATCGCCCAGGGCGCGAAGCCCGGCGAGGGCGGACAGTTGCCGGGCTCGAAGGTCTACTCATGGATCGCGAAGACTCGACACTCCACGACCGGCGTAGGCCTCATTTCGCCACCACCCCACCACGACATCTACTCGATTGAAGACCTCAAGCAACTGATCTACGACTTAAAGTGCGCCAACGACGAGGCGCGTGTGCACGTCAAGCTCGTCAGCGAACAAGGGGTCGGCACGATCGCCGCGGGCGTGGCGAAGGCCCACGCCGACGTCATCTTGATCTCGGGTCACGACGGGGGGACCGGCGCAGCGCCGTTGACCTCACTTAAACATGCGGGTACACCCTGGGAACTGGGCCTCGCCGAAGCCCACCAGACGTTGGCGGCGAACGGACTTCGAAGCCGCGTCGTCCTTCAGACCGACGGACAACTAAAGACCGGTCGTGACGTCATCATTGCGGCCTTGCTGGGCGCCGAGGAGTTCGGTTTTGCAACGGCGCCGCTCGTCGTGTCAGGGTGCGTCATGATGCGGGTCTGTCACCTCGACACATGTCCGGTGGGGATCGCCACCCAGAATCCGAAACTGCGCGAGCGCTTCACGGGCAAGCCCGAGTTCGTCGAGAATTTCTTTGAGTTCATTGCCCAAGAGGTGCGCGAGTACCTGTCGTTACTCGGCGCGCGAACCCTGGACGAATTGATTGGCGACGTATCGAAATTGTCCGTCACCCCGTTGAACGACCCCACCAACGACCTTGACTTGAGTGCCTTGTTGGTGTTGGTCGAGCCCGATCAGCGCCACCAGGGAAGCAAGCAAGACCACGGGCTCGACGGCGCGCTTGACTGGGTCTTTCTCAGTGACGCGGTTTCCGCCGCGACGAAGGGTACGCCGTATCGGTACGCCACCCCCGTGCGCAATGTCAATCGTGCCGTGGGCACCTTGACCGGCAGCGCCATTACGCGAGCGCTGGGCGCGCGAACACTCAACGACGACCTCGTCCAGATTGACCTCTGCGGTTCCGCGGGTCAAAGCCTGGGCGCGTTCATCCCCGCCGGGGTGACGCTGCGACTCAGGGGCGACGCCAACGACTACGCCGGCAAAGGCCTTTCCGGAGGGAGAATCGTCATTCGTCCCGACGATGGCGCCTCCTTCGCCAGCGATGAGAACGTCATCGCGGGCAACGTGACCGGTTATGGCGCGACGAGTGGTGAGATATTCATCAGTGGCGTCGTGGGCGAACGGTGCGCCGTGCGCAACTCGGGCGCCACCATCGTGGTGGAGGGGACCGGTGATCACGCCGGTGAGTACATGACCGGCGGCGTTGTCGTCATTCTCGGTAACGTCGGACGTAATCTGGCCGCTGGCATGTCCGGTGGCTCCATCTACCTCTACGACCCCGACGCGCAGGTGCACGATCACTTGAGCGCCGGGGTCTACGAGATTGAACTCTTAGAGAGCGAAGACGACGAACGGCTGCGCGCGCTGCTCGAACGCTTCCGCGACGAAACCGGTTCGAAGAAAGCCGCGCGGATTCTCAATGAGTGGCGAAGCGAGCGGATGAACTTCGTGCGGATCGAAACCTCGGAGTACCAACGAATCCGAGACGAGGCCAAGGGTGGGTAAGGTCACTGGCTTCCTGGAGTTTCCCCGGCAGGGCCCGAAGCATCGGCCCGTCAGTGTTCGACTGCGCGACTGGCACGAGGTCTATCAGCCCCAAAGCGACGAGGAGATCGCCGAGCAGGGTGCGCGCTGCATGGACTGCGGCATTCCTTTTTGCATGCAGGGTTGCCCCCTTGGAAATCGGATACCGGAGTTCAACGATCGAGTTCATCACTTTCAATGGGCGATCGCGGCCGAACAACTCTTTGACACGAACAACTTTCCGGAGTTCACCGGACGACTTTGTCCCGCGCCCTGTGAGTCGGCGTGCGTCTTGGGTATTGGGAGCGATCCCGTGACGATTGAACGCCTCGAGTACGAGGTCGCCGAGCACGCCTTTACCAACGGCCTCGCCGTCTCGAGTCCGACGCCCCGAGAGAGCGGACGTCGCGTCGCGGTGGTGGGATCGGGACCGGCCGGTCTCGCGGCAGCGGCGCAGCTCAGAAGCGTTGGTCACGGGGTCAGCGTCTTCGAGCGCAATGACGCCATCGGTGGGCTCCTGCGCTACGGCATTCCCGAGTTCAAAATGGAAAAAGCCGTACTGGACCGACGCCTTGAGGTCATGCGCAACGACGGCGTCGAGTTCTTCACGGGCGTCACGGTGGGACGAAGTGGCACCTCCCTCGCCGCCCTCCAACGTGACTTCGACGCGGTTCTGCTGGCCGTGGGCGCCACCCGTCCTCGCTTGATCCCGGTGCCTGGCGCTGAGCTCGACGGGGTCTATCCCGCGATGACCTACCTCGAAGAGTCGAATCGGGCCGTGACCTGCGGTCTCGCACCCGCCATCAGCGCCCGAGACCGGCGCGTCATCATTCTCGGAGGAGGCGACACCGGAGCCGACTGCTTGGGCACGGTGCACCGTCAAGGCGCCGCGTCGGTGACCCAGATTGAGATCATGGATCGTCCGCCCATGGATCGCCCGGTGGAAGAACCTTGGCCCACCATGGCCCGCATCTTCAAGACGTCCCCCGCGCACGACGAGGGCGGCGAACGCCGCTTCTCGACCGAGACATTGGAGTTTGGCGGCCGTGGGCACGTTGACTCGATTGTCTTACGGGACCACCTCACGAAGGAGACGGTAACGTTTCCCGCCGACCTCGTACTGATCGCCGCAGGCTTCTTGGGACCCGAACTCGACGACCTCGAACTGAGCGGCGAGGATTTTCTCACCTCGCGCTCCACCCTCTCGGTGGCCCACGACTGGCGCGTGCGCGCGCTCGCCGGGGCGAGCCCCGTCTTTGCCTGTGGTGACGCCGTGCGCGGCCAGAGCTTGATTGTCTGGGCCATTGCCGAGGGTCGCAGCGCCGCGGCGTCAATTGACACGCACCTCAGCGGGCGTGAAAGTCCCCTCGGGGCGCCCGTGGAGCCCTACGCCCTTTCGTGGTAGTGATCACCAGCATCTAGGTTTTGTAGCATCGAACCAACAGTGTTTCGAGGGGGACCATGAAGAGCACGATGCAAGACGCGCCACTGCTCATCAGCGGCATCATGCGCCACGGTGAGTTCACCTACGCCGATAAGCGGGTCTTTACCGTTACGCCCGACGGCGTCGAAGAAGCGACGTTCTTCCAGATCTCGAGGCGAGCCGAGCAGTTGGCCGCCGCGTTGACGAAACTCGGCGTGCGCTCGGGCGACCGTGTGGGGACCTTCATGTGGAACAACCAGGCGCACATGGAGGCGTACTTCGCGGTGCCCAGCATGGGCGCGGTGTTGCACACGCTGAATATCCGACTCTTCCCCGAGCAGCTCGCCTACATCATCAACCACGGGGGGGCCGAGATCATCATCGTGGACGCCTCGCTCGTGGCCTCGCTCGCGAAGGTGCGCGATCAGATACCCCTCGTCAAAACCATCATCGTGCACGGGGAGGACACCAGCGGCGTGCTGGGAAGTACGTTGGACTACGAAGCACTCGTTAGCGCCGAACGGCCCGGATACGAGTGGCCCGTGTTGGACGAGCGTGACGCGGCGATCATGTGTTACACCTCGGGCACGACCGGCAGCCCCAAAGGGGTCGTCTACTCACACCGTTCAACGTGGCTACACTCCATGGCCCAATCGGCGGCGAACTCGGTGGGACTCTGTGAGAGGGACCGGTGCTTGGTCATCGTGCCGATGTTCCACGTCAACGCGTGGGGGACCGTCTTCACTTCGTTCTTGGCCGGCGTTGAACTGATTATGCCCCAGATGTACCTGCAGGGCGCGCCGCTCATCAAGATGGTGCGCGAACTTCGCCCAACGATTTCGCTCGGTGTGCCCACCGTGTGGAACGACGTGCTGCGCGTGGCCGAGACGACCCCTGAGACCGACCTTTCGAGCCTTCGCGCGATATTGGTGGGCGGCGCCGCGGTCCCTCGATTCATGATCGAAACCTTTCGCGACGTGTACGGCATCAACGTCGTCCAAGGTTGGGGCATGACCGAGACCAGCCCGCTGGCCGCCGTATCGAATCCTCCAGCGGGCACGCCGCCCGAACTCGAGATCGAGTATCGCGTGAAGGCGGGTCGCGTCGTGGCGGGGGTGGAGTTACGTCTCACGTCCGACGACGGCACTGTTCTGCCACGTGACGGCAAGACCATCGGCGAGTTCGAGGTTCGCGGGCCCTGGGTCACTGCCTCGTACTTTGGCGTCGAGGAGCCCGAAAAGTTTCGAGACGGGTGGCTGCGAACGGGGGACATCGGCACCCTCGACGGCGAAGGGTACATGATCGTGACCGATCGATCGAAGGACGTGATCAAGTCGGGGGGCGAGTGGATCAGCTCGGTCGAGCTCGAGGTGACCGTCATGGCGCATCCAGCGGTCTTTGAGGCCGCGGTGATCGCGGTACCCGACGAAAAGTGGCAAGAGCGTCCGCTGTGCTGTGTCGTATTGAATCCCAGTGCCACGGCCAGCGCCGAGGAACTGAAGGAGTTTCTTGGCGAACGGGTCGCCAAATGGTGGCTGCCGGAACGGTGGAGCTTCATCGAGAGCGTGCCCAAGACCAGTGTGGGCAAGTTCGACAAGAAGGTCTTGCGCGCGCAGTACGCCGACGGCACGCTCGAGGTGGTGGTCGTCGACTAGTGGGGTCCCTGGACGAACTCGCCGACGACGTCGCGGCACTCGAGAAACGAGTCGCCGACGCCATCTTTGAGACAGTGCGCGCTCAGTTACGAAGCGACGAGGCCGAGGGCGCCAAGGAGTTGGAGCGACGGCTCTCGCGAGTGCGGCGCAGCCTTGAAAAGGCCGAGCACCTCCTTCGGCGAAACGAAGACGACTAGGTCGGCCAGTTGTTCACTTCGTTAATGACGAGTCGAAGGTTGACGAAGTTCCGCCCGTCAAAGTTGAACGAGATCGTTTGATTGTCTTCGATTCGATAACCCGCGCCCTCGTCAAACATCGGCACGGCGGCCCTGAGGTCAAGGAGTTGATCCGACGTGGGTGGACGACGTAGCGAGAGCAGACCGCGTTCGTTCTTCGTCGTGAAATCTCGGTAGTTCGAATAGAAGTGTTCGATCTCGTCGATGGTCTCGGTGACCGTAGTCGCGAGACGGACCAAACACATGTCTTGGGGGCCGATGTAGCCGTTGCTCACGACGGCTTCGTCGATAAAGGTCATCCACTTCTTCCAGAACGTTCCGTCCGGCGTGTCGAGCAGGACGACCGGCGCGGGAGTGGTTTTGCCGGTGTCGAGCAGTGTGAGGACTTCGAACAGCTCGTCCATGCTCCCCAACCCTCCGGGAAGAACGACGAACGCGTTGGAGGGCCGAGTCAAGGCGACTTTGCGTGTGAAGAAGTACTTCATCGTCACCAACATCGTCGAAACGTCGATGAACGCATTGGCGTCTTGTTCGAAGGGAAGTTCGATGTTCACCCCGAGGGTGTGTTCTTTGCCGGCCCCCTTGGCTGACGCCTCCATGATCCCCGGTCCGGCGCCCGAGACCGTGATCCAGTTACGTTCGGTCATCGCAGCGGTGAACTCCACGGTCATCTCGTAGAGAGCGTTGCCCGGTTCTGTTCGGGCCGACCCGAACACCGTCAGCTTCGAGCGATCTCGCCACTTGTCGAAGAGGGTGAACGCCTCGAGTAGTTCGTCGATCGCATTCACCGCGACACGGAGGTCCTTCGAGTGGGCGTCAGACTCGGCCACCATGACCACGCGCGCAAGGAGCTCACGTAACAGATCGCGACGTTCCAGCGACATGGTCGTGTCTTCGGCGATGTCGTCGAGGAGCGATTCAATGAGTGTGGTCATTGTTACAGCGTCTGATAGAGCGTGCTTCGCTGGTGCAAGGGACGCCCCAGCGGCGCCACCAGGTCCTCTAACGACTGCACGTTCATCTCCTGTCCGTGGACCGCGCCCGCGGCGCGTGAGATGTTCTCATCCATCAAGGTGCCCCCGAGGTCGTTGGCGCCCGCAGCCAAAATCCGCCTCGAGCCCTCTACACCCATCTTGACCCAACTGACTTGAATGTTGTCGATGAGCGTCGCGTAGTGCAGGCGGGCCACCGCGTGCATCAAAATCGCTTCGCGAAAAGTCGGACCCTTGCGCGATCGGCCCTTCAAGAACAGTGGCGTGGCCATGTGCACGAAGGGCAACGGGACGAACTCGGTGAAGCCTCCGGTCTGCTTTTGAAGTTCTCGGGTGCGAATGAGGTGGATCGCCCAGCTTTCGGGCCCCTCAACGGCGCCGAACATGATCGTAATGTTGGAGCGAAGGCCAATCTCGTGCGCGACGCGATGAACCTCAAGCCATTGATCGCTGCTGATCTTGTCCGGACAAAGGATTGTGCGGATTCGGTCATCGAGAATCTCGGCCGCGGTGCCCGGCAGGGTCTTTAGACCCGCCTCCTTCAATCGAGTGAGGTAGGAAGCGAGGTCTTGGCCCGAACGGCGAGCGCCCTCAAAGACCTCCAGCGCGCTGAAGGCGTGGATGTGAATCTTTGGCGAGCCGGCTCGAACGGCGGCGACGACGTCGATGTAGTAGTCACCATCGAAGTTGGGGTGAATACCGCCCTGAAGACAGACTTCCGTGGCGCCGCGCGCTTCGGCCTCGCGGACCCTCTCACTGATCTCTTCCAGGGTCAACAGGTACGGGTCGCCCCGGAGATTGAGCGAAAGCGGACCCTTCGAAAAGGCGCAGAAACGACACTTGAAGGTACAGACGTTGGTGTAGTTGATGTTGCGGTTAATGACGAAGCTCACTGCTTCACCGACGAGGTTTCGGCGCAGTTCGTCGGCGACTTCCACGACCGCGTTGAAGTCGGCGCCGCGCGCGTGAAAGAGGGTGACGAGTTCTGAGGCGTCGAACTCATAACCCGGCTCGTAACGAGCCAGGAGAGCGCTCAGTTCGCTGGTCCGAGTGTTGGTCGTGGGCGGTGGCGGCGGTGTGTGGTCAGAGCCCGAGTACCATCCGTCGTTTCGCGCGAGGGAGTGCGCATCGGAGTGGGCGAGCACGAAGGGCCGCACTTTCTCATCGAGAAAGTCAACCCGTTCACCTAGATATTCGGGGTAAGTCGTCAAACGCGGCGTGAGTTGAAAGCCGCGAAGGTCACACTGCTCCGACAGCGTGGCCACCGCCGGCCACGCTCGTTCGGGATTGACGTGATCAATGGTGACCGGCGAGATGCCGCCGAAATCGTCAATGCCAAAATCGAGCAGTCGCGCGGGATCGTCGCTCAGGTTCGGCGGCGCCTGGAGGTGAATGCCGTCGGGCAAGACAAGTCGGGCCGCGGCGATGGTCCAGTGGAACTCCTCATCACTGGCCGGAGGCGACGACGCCATCGCAGTGCGCGCCTTGGGCAGGAAGTTTTGAATGATCACTTCTTGGACATGACCGAACTCCTCGTGCGCGTCGACAATCGCTTGCAGCGTCAGCAGGCGATCGAGGCGGCTTTCGCCGATGCCCACCAGTAGCCCGGTCGTGAAGGGAATTTTGAGCTCACCTGCCCAACGCAGCGTGTCGAGGCGGCGGCGCGGCTCCTTATCGGGCGCCAGTCGATGAGCTGGAACCTCCGCCAACACTTCGAGCATCATGCCCTGTGAGGCGCTCACGTGGCGCAGTTGCTCGAGTTCATGGAAATACAGGGCCCCGGCGTTGGCGTGGGGTAGCAGCCCCGTCCCCTCGAGCACCATCTGCGCGGCGGTGGCGACGTAGTCAACGGTGGAGTGGTACCCCCGAGCGGCCAGCCATCGAGCGGCCTCGTCGTAGCGCAACTCGGGCCGCTCGCCGAGGGTGAAGAGTACCTCGGTGCAGCCGGCGTCGCGACCCGACTGCGCGATGGCCATTACCTCATCAAGACTGAGATACGGCGAGGCGACGTGGGCCGGTGCTTGGGCGAAAGTGCAGTACCCGCAACGATCGCGACAGAGCTTGGTGAGGGGAATGAAGACCTTAGGGGAAAAGGTCACCACGTAGCCATGAGCGCCACGGGCCCTTTCGTACGCCGCCGCGGCGATCGAGGCCGCCGAAGCGCTTAGCAGATCGCGGCGGGTGTCCAGAGCGCTCGACGTGGTCATGGGTGCATCCTAGGACGCCAATTCAAGAGATTGAGCGTTCGCGATAGGTGATAAGTCCGATGACGTTGCGGCCGAGTAAACCCATCGGACGCTCTTCACTGGTTACTTCGTCTCGTGCATCTTCGAAGTCACCGTCGCCAGCAACTCCTCGTACGATTTCGCAAAGGCCGCCACGCCCTCCTCTTCGAGTTGATCGGTCACGTGATCGAGCGAGACGTCAGGTGCCAACCCGTCGAGGACCTGGGCCAACGTGTGGCACGTCTCTTCGTTCAATAACTTGGACTTAGCGAAGTCCGCGTGGTCGAGCACGGCGGCCAAGGTGGCGTCGGGCATCGTGTTGACGGTCTCGTCAGCCACGAGGTTGTTCACGTACAAAAGATCGTCGTAGGTGGGATTCTTGGTGGAGGTGGACGCCCACAACGGGCGCTGTACTTGCGCCCCACGACTTAACAGTGAAGTCACCTCCTCCGCCTTCATCCGACTTCGGTAGATCTCGTAGGCCGCCGCGGCCTGGGCGTTGGCCGTCGTACCGCGACGAGCGTCACCCTCTGTCAGCAACGCGTCGACCGCGACGTCGACCCGCGAGACGAAAAATGAGGCCACGCTTGCGAGCGCCCCGAGGTCGTGACCCGCGTCGTAGGCGTCGTTCAGGCCTTGCGCCCAAGCGGTGATGACCTCGCCGTAACGCTCCAGTGAGAAGATCAGCGTCACGTTGACGTTGATGCCTGCGCCCAGCACGGCGCGAATCGCCGGTAGGCCCTCCTTGGTGGCGGGGATCTTGATCATCGCGTTGGGTCGATCGACTCGTTTGGCCAGACGGTGGGCTGCGTCGATGGTCGCTTGAGTGTTACTGGCGAGGCGTGGTGATACCTCCAGGGAAACGAAGCCGTCGAGGTAGCGACGAGCGCCCTTCGCGAATTCAGAGCGCGAACTCGCGTGCACCGGGGCCAAGACGTCACACGCGTCGCGCACGTCCGCCACGGCCAAGGACTCAAAGAGATCTTCGGGATTGGTGTCTGTAGACGCCGCGACGAATGCGTCGTAGGCCGACGACGTGGCCAGGGCCTTAGCGAAGATCGATGGGTTCGAGGTGACCCCGCGTACGCCTTCGGCGACGAATTTCGCCAGCGTGCCGTCGTTCAGCCAATCCCGGCGGATGTTGTCCAGCCAGGGGCTCTGGCCGTAGTCACCGTAGAGATCGTTCAAATTCGTCATTCGCCCTCACTTAGAACCGATTCAACGTGGGCCACCAATGTTTCGGGCACCAGTTCGAAGTACGCAAAAACCTCCTTGCCCGGTGCCGAAAGGCCGAAGGAGTTGATGCCGATGGCGTCGTCAACGTAGTTGGCCCAGCCCAGCGTGGCGCCAGCCTCAATCGCGACCGACGGAATCGAGCGGCGCAACACCTGGCTTCGGTATTCGAGGGGTTGAGCGTCAAAGCACCGCCAACAGGGCATCGCCACCACGCGCGTGGCCACACCCTTGGCCGCGAGCAGATCCGCGGCGCTGAGACAAAGGGCCACTTCCGACCCGGTTCCGACGAGGGTGAAGACGGCGCCCTCGGGTTCGCGAACCACGTAGCCGCCGCGGCGCGCGCCCGCCGCGCTGGCCGCGCCGTCGGCCTCGTTAAAGACCGGCATGTCCTGGCGCGAGAGAATCAGCGCCGTCGTGGGAGGTACCTTGGCGCTCAGAAACTGCTCGACCAAATCGAGAGTCTCGTTGCCGTCGCTTGGTCGAACGACGTGAATGTTGGGCATGGCGCGAAGAGCCATGAGGTGTTCAATCGGTTCGTGAGTAGGGCCATCTTCGCCGACGCCAATCGAGTCGTGCGTGTAGACAAAGAGCACGCCCGCGTGACTTAACGACGCCAGGCGAACGGCGGGTCGCGCGTAGTCGTTAAAGACGAAGAACGTCGAGCCGGCCGGACGGAGTCCGCCGTGGTGCGCTTGGCCCACGAGGATCGCGCTCATGGCGTGTTCGCGAATGCCGTAGTGAAGCTGTCGACCCCCGGGCGCGGCGGCGCTTTGGGGCACCGAATGCTTCAGCTCGACCCCCGTGTTGTCGGTCAGGTCGGCCGACCCGGTGGTGAGACCCGGGGTCTGAGGCGCCAACGTGTCTATTGCGCGCTGGAGGGCCCGGCGCGTCGCGACTTGAGTATTGGGCTCGTACGCTTCGGGCCGCTCGACGACGTGCGCGGCGCCATTGGTGTCGAGCTGTTCGAGCAGTTGGATGCCCGTCGCGCCGGCCGCGACAACTCGTGCTTCCCACGCCACGCGATCGTCGCGATTTGGCTCCATCAGTGTGGCTAATTCCCGGGGGACGTTCGGGTCAAAGACGAACGCCTCGTTGGGCACCCCCAAGATCTTTTTCGTGGTGGCAATCGCCTCGGCGCTAAAGGGGGCGCCGTGCGCCTCTTTACGGTCCATCATGTCAGGCGAAGGAAAGCCAATATGCGAACGCACAATGATCAAAGTCGGCCGCTGCGTTTCGGCGATCGCGCTGCGCGTGGCCTCTTCGAGCACGTCAAGGTCGTTCGCGTGTTCGCCCACGATCGCGACGTGCCAGCCGTAGGCCGCGAATCGCTCGGCCGGATTGTCGCGGAGCGCGAGCTCCGTTGGTCCATCGATCGTGATGTGATTGTCGTCATAGAACACCGTCAAGCGGTCAAGTCCGAGAAAGCCCGCCAGAGAGGCCGCTTCGTGGCTGATGCCCTCTTCGAGGCAGCCATCGCTGGCAAAGACCCACGTTCGGTGATTGACGAGCGCTTCGCCGTAGTCGGTTCGAAGGATCCGCTCCGCGAGGGCCATGCCGACCCCGTTGGCGACCCCCTGTCCCAGGGGACCGGTCGTGACTTCGACGGTCGGCGCAACGCCTCGCTCGGGGTGACCGGGTGTTTTCGAGTGGGCTTGACGAAACATCTTCAGGTCATCAACGCTGAGGTCGTAGCCGAATTCGTGGGCGAGGGCGTACTGCAGAATTGACGCGTGACCGCAACTGAGAATGAACCGATCCCGGTCGCTCCACGCTGGCTCAGTGGGATCGTGTCGCATGACGCGCGCCCAGAGCATCACGCCCAACGGCGCCAGGGCCATGGCGGTGCCGCTGTGGCCGGAGTTAGCCTTGGCCGGCGCATCCATTGCGACCGCGACAATCTCTCGAATCACGCGACCCTCGAGGACGCTGGCACCCGGATACAGATTGTCAGCCATGCATAGAAGAGTACCGACTGCGTCTCTCTCAGTCGACCAGGTCACGAGTAGCCTCGCCACGTGGCGCTCCAGATTCCTCCGAACTGTGATTTGACGCTCGGAATGACCTGCGTGGACAAGTCAGTACCCGGCCGAACGGTGTGGCAAGCCCGAGTTGACGATCGGTTCTTGAATCCCGCGGGCGTGGTGCAAGGTGGCTTTTTGGCGGCCATGCTCGATTCGGCCATGGGCGCCTCCGCAATCACCGTGGTGGGTGACCGGTCGGTGGCGGTGGCGAATACCGAAATGAAGGTCTCGTTCTTGCGGCCGGTGAGATCCGGCGAGCTCTTAACGTGCGTGGCGACGGTGCTCAAGCCCGGCAAAGTCATCTCGTTTCTCGAAGCAAAAATCCACGACGCCGAGCAACGTCTCGTCGCGACGGCGAGTTCCACGTACCTGGTGAAAGCACGCGCTGAGTAGGATTGGTCCGTGAAGAACTGGTCGTGGCGAAAGTTCCTTCGAGGAGCCTCGCTGAAACGCGATTTTGACGAACTGCGCGAACTCGCGATTCGTTACGTCAAAGAAGAGACCGTCAAGCCCATCAAGGAGTTGGGTCGCTTCATTGCCTACGGGACCTTGGGCAGTCTCTTCGTTGGCTTTGGGTACGTTTTTTTCCTCATCGGTGCTCTTCGCTATCTGCAATGGCAGTTTCGCGTGCTCGACGGCTCGCTGTCGTGGCTGCCCTATTTGATCGTGGCGACGCTGGCACTTTTGATCATCGCCCTCACGGCCTGGCGGGTCGTCAGTGGGACCGCCAAGCGTCGCCTCAAGGCCTCCAAGTGAGCGAACACGCCCAAACGCGTCGTGAGCTCGAGGCGTCGCTTCGATCACTTTTGCCCGAACACACCAAGATCGGCGGGTCGTTGACGTCTGCCAAGCCCACCGTCGCCGCCGCCGGTTTAAGTGGCGTCCTTTCGGGTTACGTCTGGGGCTGGGTGCGCGGACGTCGTTCTCGCAAGAAGCACTAGATGCTGCGTCGGCTCTTTCGAGTCGCTGTGGCCGGCGCCCTCGGGCGGGCCTGGGCCCAGCGATCCTCGAAGTGGCTCTCGATGGCCCTGGCCGTCGCTCTCTTTCGTCTCATCGACCGACGCGCCGCCAAAGCGGGCAAGGCGTCCAAGCGCGAGAGCACGTGAACAACGCTCTCCTCAGTGTCGGTGAACGAGTTATGCTCATCGACGCGAAGGATCGACGGTATCTGATCACCCTTAAAGAAGGCTCGGCCTTTCACACCCACGCGGGCATCGTCCAGCACGACGACGTCATCGGATCCCTCGAGGGTTCATCGATCAGGTCCAGCACCGAACGGCACTTTTTGGTGCTTCGTCCTACGCTCTCGGACGTGGTCTTAAAAATGCCGCGCGGCGCGCAGGTCATTTACCCCAAGGATCTTGGCGCGATTTTGATGCAAGCGGACGTCGGACCCGGGATGCGGCTACTCGAAGCAGGGGTGGGATCAGGTGCTTTGTCGATGACCCTACTCCGCGCTGGCGCTTCCATCACCGCGTACGAAATTCGAGAGGACTTCGCTCAGCACGCGATAACGAACGTTCGCGACATGCTGGGCGACGACGTTGAGTACGACGTTCAAATTCGTGACGTCACCCAAGGCATCGACGAGGTCGATCTCGACCGAGTGATCTTAGATATGCCCGAGCCGTGGGACGTCGTCAAGCACGCCGAAAGTGCTCTCCGCCCGGGTGGCATATTCTTGACGTATCTGCCGACCATCAACCAAGTCCAGTTGGTGCGCGAAGCATTACACCAACTGTCCTTCGGCCTCGAGGAGACGGTGGAGATCCTTCGCCGGACATGGCACGTCGACGGACGTTCGGTGCGGCCCGATCACCGAATGGTGGCCCACACCGGCTTTCTGACCTCGGCCCGACGTCTCGTGGGGCCGGTGGGGAGTCGCTAGTCGCGCTCCATAAAGATGCACTCGCCGGGGCACTCCTCAGCTGCTTCGCGAACCGCGTCTTCGAATTCAGGGGGCACGATGGCGACGCCCTCGGTACCGCCTGGATTGCTCTTCACGTCCGCGCCTTGCTTCACGTAGGCCAAACCGTCATCGAGGAGGGTAAAGACCGAAGGACAGATTTCTTCACAGAGCCCGTCGCCGGTGCAGAGGTCTTGGTCAATCCATACCTTCATTTGCCCGTCCTCGATGGCCGAATATGTCATGCCACTCTAGTAGGAGAGTGGCCAGAATCGTGACCTCATCAACGGTGCCACGCTCCCCTAGGGTGGCGATATGGACGGTTCCCCAAGAATCAACGATTCTTCAAGCAACCAGCGCGACGGCGCCTCCAGCGCGGATACGCCGCGCGACTTCACGCTGAGTGACCTCGATCAGGCCACTCGGCGAATCGAGATCTTGGAGGAGAAACTCCTCGAGGCGAGAGGGCAACTTTCTCAAAGCCGTTCGAACAATGAGAAACTCGCAATTACCATCCAACAGACTCGCGATCAGATCGCGGCGCTGCGTGACGAGGTCGAAAAACTCACCCAACCTCCGGCGGTCTACGGCACCTTTACCGGCTTCAACGACGACGGTTCAGTGGACATTTTCGCGTCGGGTCGCAAGATGCGCGTGGCCCTGCACCCGGGACTTGATCCAGCGCAGATCGCCCGCGGCGACGAGGTCGTGCTCAATGAGTCCTTCACGGTCATCGGCGTACGCGACTCCGACGGTCAAGGCGAGGTCGTCACCGTAAAAGAGGTGCTCGACGAACGGCGAGTCTTGGTGTACGGGCGAGCCGACGAGGAACGAGTGGTCGAACTGGCCGAAGCTCTGCGTTCGGTGAAACTGCGTAGCGGCGACGCGCTGCTCTTGGACCTGCGCTCCAACCTCTTAACCGAGAAGTTGATCCGTCAAGAGGCCGAGGAGTTGATTCTCGAAGAGGTACCCGACATCAGCTACGCCGACGTCGGGGGATTGGACGCCCAGATCGAGGCGATCACCGACGCGGTCGAACTCCCGTACCTGCACCGCGCCCTCTTTAACGACTACGACCTGCCGGCGCCCAAGGGCATCTTGCTCTACGGGCCGCCGGGGTGCGGCAAGACGCTTATTGCCAAGGCGGTGGCGAACTCGCTCTCCCAAAAGGTGGGCGAGTTGACCGGGAACCGCAACGTGCGCTCGTACTTTTTGAACATCAAGGGCCCAGAGCTGCTGAACAAGTACGTGGGCGAGACCGAGCGCCAGATTCGCGTCGTCTTTCAACGCGCGAGGGAGAAGGCCGAAGAGGGCGTACCGGTCATCGTCTTCTTTGACGAGATGGACTCACTGTTTCGCACCCGTGGCACGGGCATTAGCTCGGACATGGAGTCAACGATCGTTCCTCAGTTACTCGCCGAGATCGACGGCGTGGAGTCACTGCGCGACGTCATCGTTATCGGCGCCACGAACCGCGAAGACTTGATCGATCCAGCAATCCTGCGCCCCGGTCGACTCGACGTCAAAATCAAAATCGAACGGCCCAACGCCGACGCCGCCGCCCAAATCTTCCAGCGCTATCTCCATACCGAGCTGCCGCTGGATGAGTCGATGATTCGAGAGCTCGGCGGCGGCGATCGCGCCAAGGCGGTCCAGGCCATCATCGAAGAGACTGTGACGCACATGTTCCGCGTGGACGACGAGAATCGCTTCCTTGAAGTCACCTACCAAGGTGGGGACAAGGAGGTTCTCTACTTCAAAGACTTCGCCTCGGGGGCGATGATTGAGAACATCGTTCGTCGCGCCAAGAAGATCGCCGTCAAGCGCGAGATCGCCGGGCAAGGCAGAGGACTGCGCAAGGACGATCTCTTTGAATCGATCCGTCAAGAGTTCCGTGAGAACGAAGATCTGCCGAACACGACGAACCCCGACGACTGGGCCCGCATCTCGGGCAAGAAGGGTGAGCGGATCATCTTCATTCGCACCCTCATAAATCGTGAAGAGGACGACGTGAAGGGTGGTCGGTCAATCCAACACGTGGGCACCGGACAGTATCTCTAACTCCATGGCGATTGCCAAGGTTCTCGGTATCGAGACGGAGTACGGCATCGCCGGCGGACCCGACTTGGATCCCATTACCTCCTCGAGCATCATCGTCAACGCCTACGCCCAGCAAGGTCGAACGCGCATCAACTGGGACTTCGAGGGAGAGACGCCCGAAATGGACGCCCGCGGGCGCGTCGACCTGACCTCCTTCGCGCCCATCGTCGAGACCCACCTCGCCAACACCGTGTTGACGAACGGTGCGCGGCTCTACGTCGACCACGCCCACCCCGAGTACTCCTCGCCCGAGTGTCGCACGCCACGAGAGGCGACACTCTATGACGTCGCCGGCGAGGAGGTCATGCGCCGCGCCCTGGGCCTCGCGAACGATTCGCTAGAACCGAGCCAGGCCATCTCGCTCTACAAGAACAACTCTGACGGTAAGGGCAACTCCTATGGCACGCACGAGAACTACCTCGTTCGCCGCGACGTTGAGTTCGCCCACCTCGTTCGCGCGATGGTGCCCCACTTTGTCTCTCGCCAAGTCGTGGTCGGCGCTGGCAAGGTCGGCGCGGAGACCGAGGCGGCCCTGGACCACAACCCGGAGTTTCAGCTCTCGCAACGAGCCGAATTCTTCGAAGAAGTCGTGGGCCTGGAGACCACTTTGAAGCGGCCCATCATCAACACCCGCGACGAGCCACATAGCGACGCGGAGCGTTTTCGTCGACTTCACGTCATCATCGGCGACGCCAATATGAGTCAAATGGCCACGTTCGTCAAGGTCGGCTCCACGGCCGTCTTGCTCGCCTCGCTCGAAGAGTTTGGGCCGGAGGGCTTTCCGGCCATGCCCAAAGCACCGGTGCACGCGGTGCGCTTCTTCGCCAGAGACCTCACCCTACGTGAACCCGTGCTCTGCGACGACGAGCGCTCGAGGAGCGCGTGGGACTTCCAAGACGAACTGTGGCGTCTAGCTAACTCGTACGTGGAACGCACCGGCGCGAGTGCCGTGGCGCCGAGCGACGAAGTCGCGATGATCATGACCCAGTGGCGAGAGATGCTCGACGGCGTGCGTGACGACCGTGACGCGGTGGCCGATCGTGTCGATTGGGTGGCGAAGTGGCGCGTGGTGAAGGGCTACCAGCAACGGTATTCCCTGGACGCCGGCAGCGCGAAGCTGCGAGCGATTGACCTTCAGTACCACGATCTTCGACCCACGCACTCACTGGCCCAGCGCGTCGGACTTCGGACGTTGAGCTCCGATGAGGACGTTCGTGAAGCCGTTCACAATCCGCCCGGCAGTACTCGGGCCTACTTTCGGGGCCAATGTGTGGCGAGATTCCCCGACCAGATCGTCGCCGCCAACTGGGATTCGGTGGTCTTTGACCTCGGGGAGGGACCCTTACAACGCGTGCCCATGATCGATCCCTTGAGGGGTACCCATGAACTGACCGCGAAGTTGCTAGAAACGAGTGCAACGGCAAATGAACTTCTTGACGGACTAGACAGGTAGAAGAAACGTATGAGTGAACGAGAGCGAATCCAAAAGCAGCGCTCCGAGCGCGCCAAGACCTCCTCGAGCGACGTCTCGGTCGACGCGACGAAGGGCGACCAGCTCAAAGCCGACCTCGATGACTTATTAGATGAGATCGACGAAGTGCTCGAAGAGAACGCAGAGGAGTTTGTACGTAACTACGTGCAAAAAGGCGGCGAGTAGCAATGGGGCTGCCGCTCTTTAGCGCCCACAGCGATCCGGGCCCCTCTTTTTGGCACTTCGCGGACACCAGCGGCCTTACGTCAGCCCCGAACGCGACGCCCAGCGACTTCGCGCACGCGACCACGGTAATCGCTGTGCGATACCAGGGCGGCGTTGTGATGGTGGCTGATCGTCAGGCGACCGGTAACTTCATCGCTAGCCGCGACGTTCGCAAGATCGAACCGGCCGATAAGTTCACGGCCCTCGCCATCGCCGGCAGCGCCGCGCGCGCGATTGAGTTGCTCAAGATCACGCAGCTCTCCTTCGAGCATTACGAGAAAATGACCGGTTCGACGCTGAGTCTCGAGGGAAAGGCCAACTATCTCTCGCCCATCATTCAGCGCAACAATCTCTCGTCACCCTTGATCGTGGTGCCACTGCTCGCCGGGTGGGACGAAAGTAATTTGATCGGGCGAATCTTCGAGTACGACGGCGCTGGCGGATGCTACGAGCGCTTCGACTTCGCGACCATCGGGTCAGGTTCGCCTTTCGCCGAGGGAACCCTTCGTCTGGGCTTTCGTTCGGACCTGGACCGTGAAGCGGCCCTTGAACTGGGCGCCCTGGCCCTCTACGAAGCCGGCGACAACGATCCCAGCACCGGCGGGCCGGATTTTGTGCGAAACATCTTTCCCATGATGGTCACCTTGAATGAAGCGGGGTTTCAAGAACTCTCCGGTGACGAGGTGGGGGAGCGATTCCGCGTCATTAATGAGCGTCGGACTCAGAGCGGTGGCGTCGCGGGCGGAGCCCTTCGATGAGCAACTACTTCTACGTCGCGCCCGAACAGCTGATCAAGGACCGGGCCGAGTTTGCACAAAAGGGCATCGCGCGAGGGCGATCGCTCGTCGCGGCCATCTATGACAAAGGCGTGATCTTGGTCGCGGAGAATCCCTCGGCCTCCCTCAATAAAGTGTCGGAGATCTACGACCGCATCGCTTTCGCCGGGGCGGGAAAGTACAACGAGTTCGATCGACTCCGTGAAGCGGGCATCCGATGGGCCGACAGTACCGGCTTCACGTACTCTCGTGAGGACGTCGACGGCCGAGCCCTGGCGAACTACTACGCCCAACATTTGGGGGATATGTTTACCGAAGGCCAAAAACCTCTCGAAGTCGAAATCCTCGTCGCGCAACTGGGCAACAAACTCCGTCCGACCAAGCTCTACCGAGTGGCCTACGAAGGAACCATTTCCGACGAGCCACGTTTCGCCGTCCTGGGCGGAGACTCCGAGACCATCAAGACGAGATTCGCGCTGTCCGAGGAATCCGTCCAACCACTCAACGTCACCCTGCGCAACGCCCTCAATGCCCTCGCGGGACCTGAACGAACGATTCCGGCCGTCGAGCTCGAAGTAGGTATTCTCGAAGACCGCGGCCATCGGCGAACTTTCTCACGACTCAGCGACGATCAAGTGAGCGAGCTCTTGGGCTGAGGTCAGTCCAAGCCAACTCATGCTACGGAGAATCTACGGCGTTGAAACCGAGTACGGCATCACGTTCTCGCTGCGCGGGCAGCGCCGACTGAGTCCCGACGAAGTCTCTCGATTCCTCTTTCGCAAAGTCGTCGCCTGGGGTCGATCATCGAATGTCTTTCTCGAGAACGGCAGTCGGCTTTATCTCGACGTGGGCAGTCACCCCGAATACGCCACCGCCGAGTGCGACTCGCTCGATGACCTGGTGGCCCAGGACAAGGCCGGCGAGTCGATCCTGCGTGAACTGGTGGGCTACGCCCAAGCCCAACTCAGCGACGAAGGAATACGTGGTGACATCTTCTTGTTTAAGAACAACACTGATTCGACGGGCAACTCCTACGGCTGTCACGAGAATTACTGCATCGAGCGTATTGAGGACCTGAGCCGGCTCGAAAACGTCTTCATTCCCTACTTGATCAGCCGACAGATCTTCACCGGGGCCGGCAAGGTGGTCACGAACGCCAAGGGCACGGCCTACTCGATGAGCCAGCGCGCCGAGCACATCTGGGAAGCGATTTCGTCCGCCACGACCAGAAGTCGACCCATCATCAACACCCGAGACGAGCCCCACGCCGATCCCGAGAAGTACCGGCGGCTGCACGTGATCGTGGGCGACTCGAACATGAGTGAGTTCGCGACGTACCTCAAGGTCGGGACCGCTGCGGTCATCCTGGCGATGATCGAAGACAAGTACACCGAACTGCGCGACTACTCCATGGCGTCGCCCATCAACGCGCTGCGCGACATCTCCTACGACCTTTGGAGCAAGGAACCGGTCAAGCTGACGAACGGTCGGGACCTAACGGCCTTGGAGATCCAAGAGGACCTGTGCGAACGCGCCGAACAGTTCGTGGACTCCCATGACCTGCCCCCTGATCAGGCACGTGCGGTCAGACTCTGGCGCGAAGTCATCGAGCAGTACCGCAGCGATCCCATGGCCCTGGCCGACCGCGTCGACTGGATCGCCAAACTCCAGATCATCGATCGCGAGCGCGAGCGCAGCGGTGTTGAATTGAGCGATCCGAAGATCGCCCTGATTGATCTGCTCTACCACGATACGAACTTCGAGCGTGGACTCTTCTACCGGCGGGCGGCTCGAGGGCACTTCCGCCAGATGGTGAGCGAGGAACAGATCGTGACGGCCTCGACGACGCCGCCCGCGACGACGCGTGCGCACATGCGAGGTACCTTCATTCAAGCCGCGAAACTTTGGCGCCGGGACTACACCGTGGACTGGGTGCACCTCAAGTTGAATGACGAGATGCAACGCACCGTACTTCTGAAGGATCCCTTTAAAAGCACCGACGAACGATTTCAAAAGCTTCTCGCTTCTCTCGAACGTCACGGTTGAGACGACTAGCCTTACTACGTGCCTGAAGAGACCTACGCAACTTCTGGACTCGTCGACCGACCCGATCAGACATCGTTACCAAAAACTCCGAGGAAACGATCGCGCGTTCGTGTGACCGGCGAATGGGTCGCCATCGTCATCATCGCCGTCGCCGTCTCGTTCCTAATTCGAACGTACGTCTTTCAGACATTCTTCATTCCGTCGGCCTCGATGGAACCCACACTCCAGCTTGGCGATCGGTTAATCGTCGACAAATTGAGCGTCGACTTTGGCACGATCAACCGAGGAGACATCGTGGTCTTTAAAGCGCCGCCGGCCGAGAACTGTGGTCTCCCTAAGGTCACCGACCTCGTCAAGCGCGTTATCGGCATTCCGGGGGACCACCTAACTTCTAAGGGCAACACGATCTACGTCAACGGAAAACCGTTGAAAGAGGCATGGACCCACACTGAGCCACTCGGCCCGGCGATCGGCAACGTCACGGTCCCCGCCAATCAGTACTTCATGATGGGCGATAACCACTCGGACTCGTGTGACAGTCGAAGTTGGGGCACGGTACCGCGATCAGACATTATTGGCAAGGCTTTCATACGAATTTGGCCACTTTCACGTTTCGGGTTCCTCTAAAAGTTTGAAGATGCGCGCCCTACAATGGGGGCGTGTTCAGTTTGAGTCCCATAAAACTAATGGTGATTGCGGCCGTGGTCATGTTATTGATGGGCCCGGACAAACTCCCCGACGTTGCGCACAAACTGGGCGCGAGTTGGCGCGCGATTAAGAACCTTCAAGAGCGCGTAGAAGCCGAAGTTCGTGAAGCGATTCCCGACCTGCCGAGCACCGGCGACATAGCCCGCATCGCACGAAGTCCCGTCAATCTCTTGAACCAACTGGCCGACCGTGTTGACGCCAAGGAGGCGGCAGCCGCCGAGATTGCGGCCACGTCCAACGCAGCTGACCGGCCCGACGCGCCCTTCGTGCCTCCGCGGCGCCCCCCGGTGCCGGCGCCTCCACGCACCGACGACCACGCGCCGCCCGATCCCTCACTGAACTAAGAGAACGATGTCAAAATTTCGTCACGCCCAGAGTGGTATGACGCTCGCCGAACATCTGAGCGAGCTTCGCCACCGCTTCTTGATCATCGCGGTCTCGATCACGATTTTTGGCATCTTAGGTTTCCTCTTCTATCCCAATCTCCTTAAGATTCTTCAAGATCCCTACTGCGCGGCCATCCCTAATCACTGTCGGTTCCTCGTAACGAATCCGCTCGACGGGCTAACGCTGCGAGTCAAGATCGCCTTCTTTGGTGGCTTTCTCATTTCGTCGCCCATCATCCTCTGGCAGGTGTGGCGATTCGTGACGCCCGGTCTCAGAGCGAAAGAGCGTCGCTACGTGGTGCTCTTTGTCTCGTCTTCTCTGCTGTTCTTCTGTTCGGGCATCGTGGTGGCCTACTTCAGCTTCGGTCACGCCATCCACTTCCTCAAGTCCATTGGTGGCTCCACCCTGCTCACCGAGTACAACCCCAATCAGTATCTAACGCTCTTCCTCTTGATGATGTTCATCTTCGGCTTGACGTTTCTCTTTCCAGTCGTGCTGGTGGCCCTCGAACTCGCCAACGTCGTCACACCCTCTCAGTTACTTCGCGGCTGGCGCTACGCGGTCATCGCCATCACCGTCGCCTCGGCGGTCTTTACACCCAGTGGCGACCCCCTGTCGATGTGCGCCTTGGCAGTACCGCTCGTGGTCTTTTACTTTCTCGCCATTGGCACCGGCAAGTTGCTGCATAAGTGAGCATCTTGGAGTATCGACTCCGATTCATCGACGGACTCGGCTTTGGACTCGACCGTTTCCAACTCGACGCCATCGAGGCCGTCGACCAGCACGTCAACGTCCTCGTGAGCGCACCCACCGGATCGGGCAAGACGCTCATCGCCAACTACGCCATTGGACGTGAGCTCGAACGAGAGCAGCGAACCTTCTACACGACACCGCTCAAGGCGCTCTCTAACCAGAAGTACCACGAATTGGGCGCACTCTACGACCCGGCCCGCGTGGGGCTCCTTACCGGCGACGTCTCGATCAATCGCGGTGCGCCGATTGTCGTGATGACAACCGAGGTTCTGCGCAACATGCTCCTCACCGAGTCCGACCAGCTGACCTCGCTCGGACTGGTGGTGCTCGATGAAGTTCACTATCTCCAAGACCCGTTTCGCGGCGGTGTCTGGGAGGAGGTGTTGATCTTGACGCCGCCCGCGGTGCGTTTCGTGGCGCTCTCGGCCACCATAGGCAACGCGGAGTTCCTCGGTGAGTGGTTCAGTCAAGTTCGCGGTCCCACCACCATCGTGGTCGAGAAGACTCGACCCATCCAACTGCACAACCACGTCGCGGTGATGAAGAGGGGCCAGCCGACCGCCGAGATCGTCGATCTTCTCGACGGACCTCGACTCTCAGACGACGCGCGCCGCATCGACAATTCGATGAAGGCCACGAGGCGATTCCGCCCCGGGCCCAAATGGCAAGGCCCGAGATCCAGCGCCCCGCCGCCGCCCTTTCGCGCGCCCCGCCGTTCCGAATTGATGCAGGCGCTCGAGCGCGACGATCTCCTGCCAGTCATCGTGTTCATCTTCTCGCGCGCCGCGTGCGATGACGCGGTGCACCAACTGCGCCGCGACGGGATGCTCTTCACAACGCCCGAAGAACGTCGAGAGATCGAGCGCGTGGCCGAATCGCGCCTGGAGGATTTTTCGAGCGAAGACCTCCAGGCGCTGGAATACGCCGACTTTATTGACGCGTTACGACGGGGCATCACCATGCATCACGCCGGCATGGTGCCCGCCTTTCGCGAGATCGTTGAGATGTGCTTTGAAAGAAATCTGCTCGCCGTGGTGTTCGCCACCGAGACACTGGCCCTCGGTGTCAACATGCCGGCCCGATCAGTGGCCCTCGAGCGCTTCACGAAGTACTCTGACGCCGGCCGCCAATTCCTCACCAGTGCTGAGTACTCCCAGATGACCGGTCGAGCGGGTCGGCGGGGCCTCGACGACGAGGGCCACGCCCTCGTGTGCTTTTCGAGCGATCTTTCCCTTCACGACGTCGGTCGAGTTGCCCTGGCGCCCCCGGGGGATCTTCACTCTTCGTTTCGCCCGACCTACAACTTCACCGCGAACCTGATCAATCACTTCGACCACGACACCGCCTTCGAAGTCGTGCGACGCTCCTTCGCCCAGTTTGAGAACGATCGACGACCCTCGAGTAGGAAGCGTTCCCTGACCGATCAGATGGACGCACGCCACCGGGTCTTAGAAGAGCTCGGCTACGCCGACGGATGGCGCTTGAGCGCCCAGGGCCAGCTACTGCGCTCCATCTATCACGAGTGCGATCTATTGGTGGCCGAGTCGATCAGCGCGGGCGTGTTTGAGGGTCTCGAGCCGGCGCAGTTGGCGGGACTCCTTTCGTGCTTCGTCTTTGAGTCCAAACGATCCTCGCGGGTTACAAACGTCGCGCGTCGCGTGTCGACAAAGAAAAAGCGAGTGCACCACGACCGTCTCGGTCAAGAGCGGCGCGCCAGCCTGGGCGAGCGTCTCAGCGAGATCGCGGTGATCGCAGCCACGATTCGCGAAGTGGAGGAGCGTTACCAGGTACCCCATGTCAAAGAGCCCGACGGACACTTCTCGACCATCATCGCGGCCTGGGCTCGGGGAGTCACGCTG
This sequence comes from Acidimicrobiales bacterium, assembly GCA_035533495.1. Taxonomy (GTDB): domain Bacteria; phylum Actinomycetota; class Acidimicrobiia; order Acidimicrobiales; family RAAP-2; genus RAAP-2. Next base: position 53,755 of record DATLTW010000052.1, read on the forward strand.
GGCACCGTGCTCGACATCGCCGACGCCGAGATCGGTCAGACGTCACCGGGCGACTTCGTGAGGAACGCGAAGCAGGTGGCGGACTTGTGTGAACAGTTGGCACGAATGCGAGACCTCACCGAGGTCGCTGACGTCGCCCTCGAGGCGCGAAACGCGGTGCTACGTAGCGTTGTCGCGGGCGCGTCCAGCGTCCACCCTCGCGACTAGTTTCGCCTCTAATCTCGTAACTCCATGCATCCTTACGTTGCCGAAGAGTTCACCGACCTCGAGGTGACGGTGCTGCGCCGGTACTTCACGAACCTCGAAGGTCCGGTCTTTGCCCTCGTCAACTTGCCCGAGGTCGTCAAGGGCGCCCTCTTCGCGCGCTACTCGCGCTCATCAAAGAGCCTGCGACGACTTTTTCTCGACGAGTTCGTCGGTGACCTCGAGTTGGCCGGAGACGCCTCCATCGACGCGACCGTCGGGCTCGCTCGCGCCGATGACCTCTATCAAAGGATCTTTGTCGAATACGGCGATGATTCAGTGGCTCAACTCGGTGGAGTGCACTTGGCCTGTGAGCAGGCGAGCAACATATTGACCAAGGTCATCGAGCGTGGGCGACTGATGAGCTATCTCGAGCAGTCGACGCGCTATCTGGGCTACGACCGGCGACTCAGCAACGGACGCTACCGGTTCTATCGAGATAGTGAACTACTCGATTCGCGCTTTGGCGCACGCTACATCGGTGAGATGGATCGGATGTTCGACACCTACCGCGAACTCTTGCCGTTACTGACCGACTGGTTGGCCGTGAAGTATCCCCAGACCTCCGCCGACGCGGACTTCGTCTATCGCCAGGCCATTCGCGCCAAGGCACTCGACGGCCTGCGAGGGTTGTTGCCCGCCAGCGCGCTGTCGAACCTGGGCATCTACGCGTCGGGCCAGGCGTATGAGTCGCTGTTGTTGCGAATGCGCGCTCACCCCCTACCCGAAGTACGCATCTACGCCCGCATGATGCTCGTTGAGTTGATGAAGGTCATCCCTTCGTTCTTGAAACGACTCGACGTGGCGGATCGCGGCGTGGCCTGGACCGACTATCTGGCGAAGACGCGCGGGGCCTCGCGCGCGCTCCTTAACGAGACCAATGACGAACTCGCGAACGAAGAAGTGGGGGAGTACGTTCGCCTCGTTGGCTTCGATCCCCAAGGCGAAGACCGCGTCCTGGAGGCCATCGTGTTCGCCGGAACGGCGTTGTCGCACGAGCAGGCGGTTCGGCGCGTCTCGGCGATGAGTGCTGATGAGCGCGCGGCGCTCTTTTCCAGCTACGTCGGGCCCCGGGGGAATCGACGCCATCGCCCGGGTCGGGCCTTCGAGCGCACCGACTACCGATTCGAGATCGTGAGTGACTACGGGGCGTTCAGAGACCTCCAGCGCCATCGACTCTTAACGATCGAGTGGCAGCCGCTCACCGTGGACTTGGGTTTTGACGTACCCGAAGTCATTCGAGAAGCGGGCCTCGCCGACCGCTACGAAGAGTCGCTCTTGCGCTCGGGTGAACTGTTTCGCGAAGTGGGCAGCGAGTATCCCGAACAGGCGCAGTACTGTGTGGCACTGGCCTTTCGAATCCGCTACGTCATGCAGATGAACGCCCGAGAAGCCATGCATCTGATTGAGCTGCGTTCCGGCCCCCAAGGCCATCCGAGCTATCGCCGTGTCGCTCACGAAATGGCCCGTCTCATTCGTGAAGTGGCTGGTCACAGCGCAATTGCTGCGTCGATGAAGTACGTGGACTTCTCGGAAACGGACCTCGAGCGCCTCGACGCCGAGCGGGCGGCGGAGCGAAATCGGCGGAATCGTTAGAAAATTGGGGATTTATTCACTCTTTAGGTCCAAATGGCGCACGTTCCGTGAAAAAGGCCGTACAATGCCTGCGCTACTGAAGAGGAACTAATGGCGAGTGACGTTGAAAACGACGAAGTCTTCGATGAAGAGGAGCTCGCTGACGGCTTTATTGAAGAGATTGTCAGCGAAGAGGAACTCGAAGACGCCGTCAGCGACATTGAAGACGACGATGACGACGCTGAGGTCGACGTGGACGTCCCGGTGGTGGTTCTGAGCGATGACGACGAAGCGGTTGTCACAGTCGCACTCGTGGAAGAGGACGAGGACGAGGTCGACGACGCCGACGTGGAACTGGCCCTGGACGAAGTGCTCGCCGAGACCATCTTGCGCACCTCGGTGCCCGAAGACGACGACGAGGCGCCCGTCGAGGTAGACCTCACCCTTGACGCCACTGAGGTCATTTTGCCAAAGCAGGACGACGAGTTCCGCTGTAAATCGTGTCGACTACTCAAAAAGATGAGTCAGCTGGCTGATAAGAGCAGCATGCTCTGTCGTGACTGTGTCTAAGACCCTCGAGGTGCCGTCAACCTTTCGCCGTCTCGGCGTGACGTGAAGGTCTCGCTCGTCTCGTCAGTCTCGCCCGAGCTTGATGAGTTGTGGCGTCGAGCGCACCGCGACGTCGTGGCCAAGCGCGGCGGTCCGGCACTCTTAAAGACCCTGGGGGACACCGGGCACGAAGGTGATCTTCTAGCCGCCCTGGTGACGTCGTCGTCTTTTTGGATCGCCACTGAGAAGGGAGAACTGAAGGGCTTTGGTATCTTGCGCGGCGGCGTGGTCGAGGCGATCTACGTCTCGCCAGAGTCTCGCCGTCAAAAGGTCGCCACCGCGTTGGTAAAGACTCTTTTGGCGAGCGACACGCCGCCCCTCGACGCCTACGCTCTACCCGGAGACCGGGCGATGAAGTCGCTCTATGAGTCCCTGGGTTGGAAGGCGCGGCTTCTTACGATGCGCGGCGTGTCACCGGGCGACGAATGACTCGAGTCGGTGGCGGCGGCGGCGGAACCTTCATGCCGAGCAACTTGGCAAGTTCCGGGATGGCCCCGGCGTTATGCACCGCGACCGCTCGGCTCGCCTCGTCACTAGGAATGCCCTGGGGCTTCACGTTTCGCCGTATCGAGGTGTCGGCGGCCAGTTCGACGATCTCCCTCCACTGCAGAGGGTCTTGTTCAGCGCTCAGTGCCTCAGAGACCAGCGCCACAACGCGAACGGCGGCGTCCGCGCTGACGCGCGTCGACACGTCGGGTGGGCGAGCCACGAGGCCAAGGGCCTCCTTCACGTTCTTCGACGCAATGGCGGCTTCGAGTTTCTCATTCCACTGCGTGCGAAGGTGGTCCACTCGGGCCGTCAACGACGCCTGCAACTCTTTCAACTGAACGCGGGCCTCGTCGTCGAGCGACACGGTCTTCGCTGAGGTCACCACCGCTCGTAAATCGCGCAGGCGCAACTCCCGACCAGCGGCGATGGCGCCCCCCGCGCGGTCCTTCCAGAGCGCGAGGTTCGTTCTCTTAATCAGTTCTTCAGCGATGCGCTCGATCGTCGTGGGATCAATGGTGGGGCGACCCTGCGCGGAAGCATTCTTATTTTGTAACTCAACGGCGGAGCGAACGGCCGGCATTCCACCACGAAGAAGTTGTTCCGCTACGGGCAACTGCTCGGGTGACAACGTCGCGAGCAAAGCGTTTCGGTGGATCGTTGTCAGTTGGGGCGGTTGGGGACCGCGCGGCCGTTCGGAGCGACCCACGCGAGCCGATCGCTCGGCACGCGGACCACGAGCCGCTCGCTCGCCCGAGGCGCCAGAGTCGGCTTCGCTCCGCGGTCCCCGGGCCACCCGCTCGCGGGGCGTGCGGGCGCCCTCACGGGGTTCACGCTTGGTGGTGGGACGTCTCGTCTCGCGCGGTGCGCGGGCGCCCTCTCGGGGTTCACGCTTGGTGGTGGGACGTCTCGTCTCGCGCGGTGCGCCCTCGGCGCGCTCGCCCGAGGCGCCAGAGTCGACTTCGCTCCGCGGTCCCCGGGCCAGCCGCTCGCGGGGCGTGCGGGCGCCCTCTCGGGGTTCACGCTTGGTGGTGGGACGTCTCGTCTCGCGGCGCGCGCCCTCTGGGCGGTCGCCGTCGCGTCGAGCTCCTCGGCCCTTAGGGGCGTAGGTCACCACGACGTCGGGCCCTTTTTTCACCTCTGGAATCAGTTCGAGGCGCTCATTTCGCGGATCGAGAGGGGACGCGGTCTTCGGTGCCATGACCGAAAGGACCTCGATACCTTCCATGTACTGCTCAACGTCGGCACGATAGACGTGCCCAATCAAGGCGCCGCCCGGGACGAGAGAGGCTTGCAAGACGCCCTTGGGTAGCTTCGCGCCCGCCGCTCGCCAGGTGGCGAGGTCACCATTCAGACTGGTTATTTCGATCTCAATGCGTCGAGACATAGGGCTCCAATCTAGTCGCTCGGCCCTACGCAAACATTTCAGTTGGTTTTAGTCCATTTTTAAATTTGGTTGCCTAGCATGGAATCGTGAGTGACACTCCAACTGATTCTTCCAATGAGATCATCTCGAACACGACGACCGGGATGCCCGACACGTACAACCCTTCAACACCGTCGGCGATTCGTACTGACCCCGCCGAAGAGGCGACGAGGGTGAATTGGACGAGCCCTCTGGAGGGGGAGAGGGAGAATCCGTACGCCCCACATGGCAGTGGCCAGGACTCGACGCCGCCCTCGAGTGCAAACGTCCCCGATGAGGTGCTCTCGCCCACGTCACGGAATAAGAGTCGCGCACCGTGGTCCACCCGACTCTCGCTTCTTCTCGTCGCAGCCCTGGTGGGGGGCCTCGCGGGCCACTTCGCGTCACCCGCGTCAAGCGGCACCGGTGGATTCAGCATCAAAGTCGTCAGCGCCGCTCCGGGTGCAGCAATTTTACCTAGTGGGATGAGCATTCCCAAGCTCGTTCAAAAGGTGCTCCCCTCAATCGTGAGTATTGACGTGATCGGCCAGGGCACTCAAGATCAGGGCACCGGAATGATCATCACCAAGGGCGGTCTCGTTCTAACGAACAATCACGTCATCGCCGCCGCGGTGGGTGGAGGCTCCATCACCGTCACGCGTAGTGGGTCGACGAAGAGCGAGCCCGCGACGTTGGTCGGCACCAATCCCATTGACGATGTCGCGCTCATTCGCATTGACGGTGCCAAGGGACTGCCGGCGGTGACCTTCGGCAACTCAAATGCGCTGGTCGCCGGCGACGCCGTGGTCGCCATTGGCAACGCCCTGGGTCTTGCCGCGGGCACGCCCACCGTTACCCAAGGCATCGTCTCGGCGCTGGGACGGACGGTCACCGCGGGAACCAGTACCGCGTCGGAGACTCTGACCAACATGATTCAGACCGACGCCGCAATTAATCCCGGGAACTCAGGCGGCCCGCTCCTGGACTCAAGCGGCGACGTCATTGGAATGAATACCGCCGTCGCGGGCACGCTGGCGAACGGCGAGACCACCCAAAACATCGGCTTCGCCATTCCGGTGGCGACCGTTGAGTCACTCCTCAAGTCCCTCAAGGCCGGCGAGAGTGTCGTGAATCACGGCGCCTTCATCGGCGTCGAGATCGAATCGATGACACCTTCGCTGCAAGCGCAGTACGGCTTTGCGGTGTCGAGTGGTGCTGTGATCACGAGTGTCATCACCGGCACGGGCGCCGCGGCCGCGGGCCTGCAACAAGGTGACATCATCGTTGGCATCAACAAGACCACCATCGCGGGCGCCCAGGACGTCAGTTCAGTGATCTCATCGTTGAAACCCGGTGATCAGATCACATTGCATATTGTGCGCGGCACGAAGCACTTGTCGGTACAGGTCACGCTCGGGCATCAACCAGCGGGCTAGGCCAGCGTGGCAATACCCCCGTCGACCGGCAGCACGACACCGGTGATGTAACTGGCGGCCGGCGAAGCGAGAAAGATCGCTGCGCCCGCCATGTCCGCAGGCCGACCGATTCGTTGCATCGGGGCCGCTTTAGCAATCGCGTCGCCAAAGGCCTCGAGGGTGGCGCGCATCATCTTGGACTCGAAGGGACCGGGCGCGATCGCGTTCACCGTGATTTTGGGTGCCAAGAATTTCGCTAGATGACGTGTCAGTTGATGGACCGCGGCCTTAGAGGCCGAGTAGGCGTAGGTCTCGAGAGTGGGCACGTGCAGTCCGTCGATCGAGCCGATGTTGATCACTCTCGAAGGGCTGTCACTCGAGGCGTTCGCCTCGAGAAGGGCACGGAGGTACTTCGTGAGATGAAAGACGCCCTTGACGTTGAGGGCCAACACGCGTTCAAAGGCGGCTTCGTCGTACTGATCCATGGGCGCGCCCCACGTGGCCCCGGCGTTATTGACCAACACGTCCAAATGCGTTTCGCGTGCGGCGATCTCACGGGCGAGACGTTGACACTCAGCCTCACTCGAGAGGTCCGCCGGTAGGGAAGTGCACGATCCGGTCTTGGAGAGCTCCTTTGCCAGCGCGTCACCGACTTCGGCCTTGCGAGACGAGATGTAGACCTTGGCCCCCGCGTCAACGAATCCTCGCGCGATCATTTCGCCAATACCGCGAGATCCGCCGGTCACGAGTACGACCTTGCCCGAGACGTCAAAGAGTGAGTTCATGGGCCGAAGTGTAGGTCAGCGACCTCCGCGACTAGAAATGCGGTGTGAGGACGGGGAAGTTCGGGCCGGCAGGAATGAGCAATCACGAGGGCCTCGTCGACGTCAAAGGCTTCAACGAGCTCCTGGGTCATGCCGCGAAATGGATCGCCCCGGATGACGCGAAATCGATGAGGCCCCGACGGGCGCACGGTTAGTTCGCGACGCGTAAACGGGTAATGGAAACCGAAACGACGTCGGACCTTACGTCGGGGGCGTACTGCGCCTTGACGGTCCATACGCCGTTCGACGTGAAGTTAAAAGCGCACTCGACTTGGCTCTGCTGGACGGGCTGAAAGGAACAGACCAGGTTCGATACTCCGGCGTTATCCGGCGCTATCGCGATCATACGAACCACACCACCGGTGTGCTCGGGCAACACGTCGGCGATCACGTTAAAGGGGCCATTGCTGAGCGAGGCCGGCGCGCTGTTGTCACTGAAGTCGAAAGATAGGACAACGTTGCCGTTCCCGGAGTTGTCCGCAACCGCTGGGATGGTGAACATCCCAACGCTGGACGCTACAAAGAGCGCAGCCAAAAGAACCCGACGCATGACGCTTACTATACCAGGATTGACCATCTTTATCGCCGATAATGTTCGTTATGTAAAGTTACAAAGCAACGCTTAGGGCCTCTCAATAGCGACGTTTTTCCGGTCACTTCCCTGATTAACGGGGGTTGTTCGATAGTTTCATAGTAGCCATGCACGCGAACATCACTCTGAAGCCGCACGAATTTGTCATGGCATTGTCATCAGCCGCGGTGGGTGGTTTCTGTGGCACTTTCTTGCGAGACGTGCTCACTTCACTCGAGCACTTGCCCTCACCAACGTCGAGCTTCGTTACCTGGCCCCAAGAGGTTCCCTGGGCGTTACTGGCCCTCAATATGGCCGGTGTGCTCGTCGCCACGGCCCTCCTGCGAGGTCCTCTGCGCCATCACGATCCGAATGACCGTACGCGCGTCCTGGTGATCACCGGGTTCTTTGGGGGACTCACCTCGTATTCGGGCCTCTTTGTCGCGTTCTCTGCTCTCTGGCACGTCAGTGCCGGGGGATGCCTCCTAGTGGCCCTAGGCGCCCTTGTGAGCGGAATTGTGGCGGGCTGGCTCGGACTGAAGCGATTCCGCCGATGACACTGTTCTTGATCTCACTCTTTGGCGCCCTGGGCTGCGTGGTGCGGTTTCTGCTCGAGTACTCCCTACGGCGTCACCACCCGACGTATCGGCCCTGGGCGACGGTGGCCGCCAACGCGCTGGGCTGTGGGGTTGCGGGTTACGTCGCCTACCGTCTCGTGGGCCGAGCCGACGCCCATCTGCGCGACATTGTCCTCACGGGGTTCTGTGGGGGACTGACGACTTTCTCCTCGGCCTTCGCTGTACCGGCGATCTTGCAGCGCGAGCACCACTGGGGCTACTCCCTCGCTCTAATCACCACTACCCCACTGGCGTGCGCCGCGCTCTACGTCGCGGGCACGTCACTCGCCCACTAGTGATCCGCACGTAACAATCGGTGTCTAAAAGGAACTACTCCGCCGAGCCGAAGCCCCTAATCGTGGCGAGCTCCGCTTCACTCAACTCACGGGGCTGTTCGCCGTGCGCCACCTTCTCGCTTTGGACGTAGTGACGGATGTCTTCAACGACCTCGGGGTTGGCCAGGGTCGTGATGTCGCCAACGTCCGTGAAGTTAGAGATCGAGGCGATGACACGACGCATGATCTTCCCAGAACGGGTCTTGGGCATGTCAGCCACGATCCACACGCTCTTGGGTCGCGCGACCTTGCCGATCTCGGTGTCAATCATCTGCGACACCTGCTCGACGACGCCGTCGGGGCTGAATCCGGGCTTGAGGGCGATGTACATCTCGACCGCGTGACCGCGAATGTCATCCACCACCGGCACGGCGGCCGCCTCGGCGACCGCGTCGACCATGATGGCCGCCGACTCGAGCTCCTTGGTGCCCAGTCGGTGCCCCGACACGTTGATCACGTCATCGACCCGACCGAGTATTCGGTAGTACCCGTCGGCCGCCTGCATGGCGCCGTCGTTGGCGAAGTACGGCCAGTCGTGCCAGTCCGTGCTCTTCTTATCCCGGTTGTACTTCTCGTAGTAGGTCGCCACGAATCGATCGGGGTCGCCCCAGATCGTTTGGAAGATACCGGGCCAGGGCGCTCGGATACAGATGTTGCCGGCCTTGCCGCTGCCGGCTTTAACCTCATCACCGTTCTCATCCAAGATCATCGGAAAGACCCCGAGCACCGCCGGACCACAACTACCCGGCTTCATGGGGTGCAGCGCGGGCAAGGTACTGCCGAGGAATCCCCCGTTCTCGGTCTGCCACCAGGTATCGACGATCGTCGCCTCGCCCTTGCCCACGGATTCGTGGTACCAACGCCACACGTCGGGTTCAATGGGCTCGCCGACGGTCGTCATGTGTCGGAAGTGGTAGTTGTACTTCGCGGGCTCGTCGGGACCAACCTTGCGCAGGGTGCGAATCGTCGTGGGCGCGGTGTGAAAGTGCGTGACGCCGAGGCGCTCGGCGATTCGCCACGCCCGCCCGGCGTCGGGGTACGTGGGAATACCCTCGTACATCACCGTCGTCGTGCCAAGCGAGAGCGGCCCGTAAACGATGTAGGAGTGTCCGGTGATCCAGCCGATGTCGGCCGCGCACCAGTAGGTGTCCTCGGGATGGATGTCCTGGTAGTACTTCGAGGTGCCCGTCACGTAGGCGAGGTAACCGCCAGTGCTGTGCTGACACCCCTTGGGCTTTCCCGTGGTGCCACTCGAGTACATGATGAAGAGAGGCGCCTCCGCCGGCATGGAGACCGGCGCGACCAACTTGCCCTTGTACTCGGGCATGATCTCGTCCACGAAGAAGTCCCGTCCGGGTACCATCGGACTCTTCGAGGCGTACTCACCGGGATTGCGCCGGAACACCAGCACTTTTTCAACCACGACCCCCTCTTCGAGGGCCCTCGCCACAGCCTCGTCGGCCTTGACCTTGTGATCTTGGAGTACCCCGCCGCGGTAGTAGCCATCCATCGTGATGAGGACCTTGCTCTTGGAGTCGGCAATGCGCCCACCGCACGCGGCGCCGGAGAACCCTCCAAAGACCTGGGAGTGAATGATGCCGAGCCGGGCACACGCCAACATGGCCACGGGCAGCTCGGGCACCATGGGCATGTGGAACGTCGCCACCTCGCCGGTCTTTAGGGTGGTGAAGCCCTGCAAGAGCGCCGCGAACTCATTGACGCGCGCGTAGAGCTCTTGATAGGTGATGACCTCGGTGTCGTCGTCTTCGAGTTCGGGCACGAAGATGATGGCGGCCTTGTTGCGGTCCTTCTCCAAGTGACGATCAACGCAGTTGTACGAAGCGTTCAGCTTCCCACCCACGAACCACTTCCAAAACGGGGCTTTGCTGGTGTCGAGGGTGGTGTGCCAGTACTTGTCCCAGGTCAAGAGATCGCCGTACTCTTTAAAGCACTCGGGGTAGTTCTTTTCACTGAATCGCTCGAAGATGGCCGGGTCGGACGCGTTCGCTTGACCAATGAACTTGGCGGAGGGGAAGTAGTAACCCTCTTCGCGCCAGTGCACCGCAATCTGTGCCTCCGAGGCCTGTCCGACTTCCTCAGAGCTCTTGTCACTCTTCTTTGCCATACAACCCCCTCTTTCCGGGGCAAAGTGCGCGAGCACCTTTGCGCCACCTTGACCACACTATCCCTGACGCTCCAGAGGAGTCTAAAGCGCGAGAGACCCCGGCCCCGAGGTGAATTTTTTTCGCCGTTGGGTGACATCCCTATTGGCTACGCTCGCGCCGGCTCTTCTTTGGCGCTGTTCTTCAGACGTGGTCTGAAGAACAGCGGTCAATCGTCACGCCGTTCGAGTTCAAACGGCTGTCGACAGGCACCGATTACACGGTCTGGTGTTTGCGTGCTTCACCGACCAACCACACGAAGGTGGGATCGGGCTTGGGCAAGAGTTCGGGGTGCCACTGCACCGCGACGATTCGGCCATTGGGGGATTCGAGGCCTTCCACCGCGCCGTCGAAGGCCTTGGCCGAGACGATCAGGCCCTCCCCCACTTCCTCAACTACCTGATGATGCAGTGAGTTCACCCCAATCTCATCGGGAAAGAGTTTCGCCGTCACGGTGCCTTCGACGACGTGGACCGAGTGAGTGGCCTCGTGACCATCGACGTCCCACTGGGGGTGTCCAGCGCTCCCCTCGAGCTCGACGTGTTGGCGGAGCGTCCCACCGAAGACCACGTTCACCAGTTGCAGCCCGCGACAGATCGCGAGAATCGGGATGTCCCTTTCACGGGCTGCGGCGAGCAACGCGATTTCCCACGCGTCACGATCGGGTTCGAGTGGACCGAGGTTGGCGTCGGGCGTTTCGTGATAGTGCTCTGGGTCGACGTCGGCGCCCCCGGTGAGTACAAGTCCATCTAGACGTTCGACCATCTCAACGGCGTCGGCGTCGCGGGTCAACTCGACGGGTAGACCGCCGGCGAGCGCGATGGATCGCGGGTAATCGGTGAAATGTAGATCGAAGTGAATGTCGCGCATCGCGGCCGGCACGTGCGAGCCCAGGGTCGACGACGGCCAGCGACGCCCCGTGATGCCAATCAGCGGTCGAGTCATCGGCCCATTCTACGTGGCGTTCGTCAACTGTGGTGTAATTGAAAAACCGTTTGGCATCAAACATCATCGGAGGGCGCATGGCCGAGCCACTGGCGGACATTACGTCTCACGACACCTACGTCAACGGCGTGCCGCACGAGACCTTTCAGTACCTGCGCGAGAACGACCCCGTGCACTGGACCGAAGAGACCGACGGCGGCCGAGGTTTTTGGAGTCTCACGAAGTACGACGACGTGCTCTTCGCGAGTCGCAACACTGACGTCTTTTCCAGTCGTCTCGGCATCCGCCTCGAAGACATGGACCCCGAGGAGACCGAAGCCCGTCGCACGTTGATGGAGATGGACGCGCCCGAACACACGCGACTACGCCGACTGGTCAGCCGACCCTTCGCCCCCAAGACCGTCAACGAATACGAGGACGTGGTTCGCTCCCTCGCCATAGAGGTACTCGACTCGCTCAAGGGTCAACGCGAGTTCAACTTCGTGCAAACCATTGCTCGCGAACTACCCATGCGCATGTTGGGCCGCCTGTTGGGCCTCCCCGACGACGACCTGGAGTGGCTGGTCCAGCGCGGCGACGCGCTCATTGGCAACAGTGATCCGGACTTCACCGATTACGTCGTGGATCAAGTGGACACCTCGGCGTATCGCCTACTCCCCTTTCGTAGTCCGGTCGCCCTCGAACTGTTCGAGTACGCCACCCAGGCCCTCGAAGAACGCCGGATCACCCCCACCCACGACATCTTGAACGCACTATTGGAGCCGACGGCCGACGGCGATTCGCTCGACGATCTGGCGCTCAAGAACTTCTTCACCTTGATGGTCGCCGCGGGAAATGACACCACTCGCTACACGATGACGGGAGGCCTACTGGCACTCATCGAACGGCCCGAGCTCTTGGCGCGGATTCCTTCGATGACGCTCGAAGAGCGAAAGGGCCTGATCGACGAGATGCTCCGCTGGACGACGGTCACGATGCACTTTCGCCGAACCCTCACCACCGATACCGAGATGAGCGGCAAGCGTCTCAAGGCGGGCGACAAAGTCGTGCTGTGGTACACGTCGGCGAACTACGACGAAGACCACTTCGAGAGCCCCCAGGAATTTCGGGCCGATCGCTCACCCAACGACCACGTCGCCTTTGGACTTCACAGCCCACACCTGTGTCTAGGCGCGCACCTCGCGCGCCTCGAGATGCGCGTGCTCTTTGAAGAGATTGCCGCTCGATGGCAGAGCGTGGAGTTGGTCGGTGAACCGGAACATCTTCGTTCTAATTTCATCAGCGGCATCAAGAACTTGCCGATTCGCGTGACCTGGCGTTAGAGAAACGGGAAGTACTCGCGAAGTTCCCAGTCCGTGGTCGCGGCGGTGTAACGGTCCCATTCGGCCCGCTTGACCATGACGTGCTGAGCGACGAGTTCGCTGCCAACGGCGTCACACAACTCGCGATCGGCTTCGAGCGCGTCGAGGGCTTCGGCCAGCGAGGCCGGCACGCCCACCGTGGCGTCGATGGTGTCCAGACCGTTGCCGCTCTCGGGAGGGCCCGGGTCTGAGCCGTGGCGCTCTCCCAAGAGCGAGGCTTGCAACACCGCGGCGATGGCGGTGTGCACGACGGCCGCGCCGTCGCTCAGGCGGTGTTCGAGGCGAGCGGCCACGCCGCGCTCGGAGGGAACACGGATGGTCGCGCCACGGTGGTCATAACCCCAGTTCGCCCAGTAACCCGACAGCGACGCCGGACGTAACCGTTTATAGGCGTTGACGGTCGGCGCGCAGAGTCCGGCCAGCGCGCGGTGACGTTCGAGGAGTCCTCCCATCGCGTGCTTGGCCAACGAAGAAAGGCCGTCGGCGGCGGAGCTGTCGTTGATCAGATTCTCCCCGTCCGCGTTTTGAAAGGAGAAGTTGACATGAAGTCCCGATCCGCCCCGGTCACTGAGGGGCTTACCCATGAAGGTCATCGTCAGCCCGAGTCGGTGCGCCACTTCGCGGGCCAGCACCTTGAAGAGAAAGGCGTCGTCGGCGGCCTTGAGCGCCTCAGCGTAGCGAAGGGTGAACTCAAACTGCGGCGTGTCGTACTCAGAGTTCACCGACTCAAGAGGAATGTCAGCTTCGGCGCAGGCCCGCCAGATCGCGTCAAGCAATCCGTGCGGATCAACCGAGGGACCGGTGCCGTAGACGAACGCCCCCGGCGTCTCTAGGGCCGACCACCCGCCTTGACCGTCCGGAGCGTAGACGTAGGCTTCAAATTCGACGCCCACGTATGGTTCGAACCCCAACGCACGCCAGTCCGCAACGGCCTTCTTCAGAGCCGCTCGGGGCGAGACCGCGAAGGGTTCGCCTTTTCGCACCAGGTCGGCCACCACCACCTTGGTATCGGCCTCCCAACTGGGGCGAAGATCGGCCATGTCGAACACCGCGTCAAAGTCCGGCAGACCTTCGCTCCAGTAACTCCCAGGCGTCTCGGGGGTCATGCCCCGGTCGTAGCCGAGCGCCCAGGTGCCGGTGCAGTGGCGCGTTCCGTGATCGGCCAAACTCGCCGGCACGTACTTTCCACGAGCGAGCCCCAGGTGGTCGGGCCACAACACCCTTACGCGATCGAACGAACTGGTCACGAAGCCTCCTCGGATGACTTTGGCGAAAGTAGCACCAAAACCGCCGTCCGTTTGCAAAGTGAGATACTCATTTGAGTACAAACGACATTTAGGGGCCCCGTGGAGTATCGACGCATTCTGCTTGACGGCAACGTCGTAGACGTCACCCGCGACGGAGACTCGCTGGTCGCACCGGACGGACGACGGGTCGAGGCGGCGAGCGCGACACACTTGGCACCCGTTTCGCCCACCAAAATCATCTGCTGTCACCTCAATCACGTCTCGCGCGTGCGCGAGTTCGGCGTCGAGTTGCCCCCAGCGCCGACGTGGTTTCAAAAACCCGTCTCGGCTCTGAACGCCCATCACGGGGCCGTTGTTCGCCCGGCGAACTGTCACTTCTTGAACTACGAGGGCGAGATCGCCATTGTTATTGGACGCACGGCTCGCAACATAAAGCTGGCCGACGCGGCTCACTACGTCGCGGGTTACACCATCGCCAACGACTTTGGCCTTCACGACTTTCGCGACACCGACGCCGGGTCGATGCTGCGGGTCAAGGGAGCCGACACCCTGTGTCCAATTGGTCCCGGCCTCGTCACCGCCTGGGACTTCCACGCCAAATCAATGCGCACCACCGTGAACGGTGACGTTCGCCAAGACGGCTCCACCGACGAGATGGCGTGGGATATGTACTACCTCGTGACCGACGTGGCCCGTCTCATCACGCTCGTGCCCGGTGACGTCATTCTTTCGGGCACGCCGGCCCACTCGCGTCCCGTCGAACCGGGCGACATCGTCACCGTCGAAGTCGAGGGCCTGGGAGCGCTCACCAACCACATCGTCGCCTCACCCGATCCAGTCAGCGACGAAGTCGGCGCTCAACCCACCACGAGCGAAGAGGTGCTCTCTACCGCGCTGGGCGGCGACTGGGAGTTTCGCGGGCAACGTCGCCCCCACCCCACGGAGCGAAGCGCACTGCCCTACCCGCGCGTTCCGCCAAAGTTTCAATCGTGAGCGAGGAACGAACCAGCGTGGGCGGCGTTGCCGTCGCCACCGGTCACTTCATCAACAATGTCCGGGTGTCGTCACCGAGCACCTTTGAGGACCGCTCACCACTAGACTGGTCGCTCAAGCTCGCCGACGTGGCCCGAGGAACGGCCCACGAGGCCGACCTCGCCCTGGGCGCCGCACGCCACGCCTTTCCCTCGTGGGCCGCGCTCGGAGTGAAAAAACGCGCCAAGTATCTACACCGACTGGCCGATCTGATCGATGAGAACGTCGAGCGCATCGCTATTGTCGAGACGCTCGACATGGCCATGCTCGAAGAGAGTCTTCGCCTTCGAGTCATTGCCCGAGGCGCGAGGAACTTTCGCGCCTACGCCGACCTCGCCAAGTCCTATAAGTCGAGACGGTGGACTTCGAACGGAACGCGCAATCGTGTGCTGCGAATGCCCGCCGGACCCACGGTCGTAATCACGCCCTGGAACGCGCCATTCATGCTCTCGACGTGGAAGTGCGCGCCCGCCCTGGCGGCGGGCAACACGGTCGTGCTGAAGCCCGCCGAATGGTCGCCGCTCAGCTGCTCGCTGCTCATGGATCTGGTCCTCGACGCCGAGTTCCCCCCGGGCGTCTTTAACCTCGTCCAGGGCTTCGGCCCGGAAGTCGGCTCGGCGCTGGTGGGCGACCCGCGCGCACGGCGAATCTCCTTCACCGGCTCGCCCGAGACTGGGCGCAGCATCGGCGTCGCCGCGGCGAAGAATCTCGTGCCCTTCACCGCAGAACTTGGCGGCAAGGGTCCCTTCGTCGTCTACGCCGACGCCGATTTGGACGCCGCCGCGGAAAAGGCCGCGCTGATGTACGACGACGCGGGCCAAGTCTGCCTCGCGGGCACGCGTTTGATCGTTGAAGCCAGTGTGCGCGACGAATTTCTGAAACGTTTTACACGAGCCACAAAAAGGCACGTCCTGGGCGACAGTCGAGAGGCGACAACGACGATTTCGCCCCTGATCCATCCCGAACATCTCGCGCGAGTTGAAGGCTTCGTGAAGCGCTCGCTCGACGGGGGCGATACGTTGATCCTTGGCGGAGCACGACGTGACGTCGAGGGCCTTTGGTTCGAACCCACGCTGATCCAACCCCGCGCGAACGACGTCGAGATTGTTCAGCGTGAGATCTTTGGGCCGGTGTTGACGTTGCAGACCTTCCAAGATGAAGACGAAGCCATCGAATTGGCGAACTCCACAGAGTACGGTTTGACGGCGATGGTCTTCACCGCGGACCGTAAGAAGGCCGACCGATTCGGAGCCAAGGTGCGAGCCGGCACCATCTGGGTCAACTGCTACCTCGTTCGAGACCTCAGCGCACCCTTTGGCGGCACCGGCGTCAGCGGAATCGGACGCGAGGGCGGCGACTTCGCCTTGGACTTCTACAGCGATCTCAAGACCTACCAAGTAAGAGAGGACACCACCCATGGGTGAAATAGTCGGTGCGGGCTTCTTGGCGCACGTTCCCACGATCGTGCTTCCAGACGCCGAGCGTCGGGCCATCAACAACGGAAACGAAAGCACCCTGTACACCGGGCTCCACCAGTTGCGCCGCGAAGTCTTTGACGTCCTTAAGCCTGATCTGGTCATCGTGTTTGACAGCCACTGGTTCACCACCGTTGAGTTTGTGATCACTTCCGCCGAGCGCCGACTGGGCTTCTTTACCTCTGAGGAGCTACCGCGGGGGATGTCGAGCGTTCCGTACGACGTGAAGGGCGACCCCTCGTTCGCCAAGCTGGTCGGCGAGATCGCTACGTTCACACCGGAGTGTTGGATCACGCCGATTGACAATGAGCATCTGCCGATCATGTACGCCACGACGAACTTCTTCTCGTTTCTCCAGGGCGACGAGGCGTGGATCTCAGTAAGCACCTGTCAGACGGCCGAGCCGGCGGATTTCTCCACGGTGGGCCAGGTCATCGCCGCCGCGGTCGAGCAGAGCGACCGTCGCGTGGTCCTCATCGCGTCGGGCGCGTTGAGCCACACTTTTCACACGTTACGAACGCTGCGAAGCCACGAGGCCGCTGGCGAAGAGCACATCTTCTCCGACGCGGCCCGCCGGGCCGACCACGGCGTCATCACCGCGTTGACCCGAGGTGATCACGCCAGCGTCATCGACAACTACGCCGAATTCTTCAAAGTGAGGCCCGAAGGCCGATTCGCGCACTATCAGATGATGGTCGCGGCCCTCGGCGGACGCGACTGCGTGGCGCCGGGGCGTCTGTACTCCGAATACGAGAACGCAATTGGCACCGGTCAAGTGCACCTGTGGTTCGACCAGCCGGCCAACGGCTGGAAGGGGTCCCGGTGACGTTGCGCGGACTCCCCTTTCCGCGAACCGCCAGCGGCCAGGCGTCGCTCCTGCCTCCGACGCCCTGGCACTACTCGGGTGACCTCTTGACTGTGGAGTACCGAACCGATCCCTCGGCGGTGGCGGCGCTGCTACCCGAGGGCGTCACGCTGGCGCACGACAGTGAAGACCCCGGCGCGGTGGCCTTCATTTGGGCCGATTGGCAGAGTTGTGGCGATAACGGCGAAGAGTTGCTCGATCCCGTTCGCTCGCAGTACAAAGAGGCCTACGTCGTCGTACGTTGTCGCTACCGCGACCAACTCTTCAGCCGCTGTCTCTTCATCTGGGTCGATAAGGACTTCGCACTGGTGCGCGGGTACCTCCAGGGCTATCCGAAGAAGCTCGGTTCGATCCACCAAACCCGTCCGATCACGCGGGGCCGGGCCGGACCACGCCTGGCGCCGGGCGGCACCTTCGGCATGACGCTCGCCGCCAGCGACCGTCGCCTCGCCCAGGCGACGGTCACCATCGAAGGTGAGAGCGACACGAACGGATTCGTCAACGCGCACGCGATGTTGCATCACCGATGGTTCCCGCGCGTCGAACTCGACGAGCGCGATTCGCTCAGTGAGGTCGTCAGGGTGGCGGGGGTCGACGTCGACCTCGGCCCCGCCTACGGCGGTTCGGCGACGCTGGAACTCTTCGACTCACCCACCGAAGAACTTCTCTCGCTCGCGCCGCGAGAGATACTCGGGGGTTACTTTCGATCAGTCGGTTCCACCTTCAGTGGCGGCACCACCTTGGAGGCGTAAGCGTGTCGCGACGAATCGCCAGCTCTGAATCGGCGGTGGTCTCAAAGGCCGAACGCGATATCCGGGCTCGTCTGCACGCCCATGAACTTGACTTCACGGCCATGAGCGCTGTCTCGAACATCTATCGAACCGGATCGGCGGTTCGCAACCACATGGAGCGAACACTGCTCACCGACTACGACCTCAGTTGGGCCGCCTTCACCGTTCTTTGGGTGTTGTGGATTTGGGATGAGCAAGAGACGGGTCACGTCGCCATAGAGGCGGGCGTGACGAAGGGCACGCTGACCGGCGTCATGAAGACGCTCCAGGCCCGAAAGCTCATTCGAAGGATCCCACACCGCAACGACCGACGTCGTGTGTCGATCGCTCTCACCCGCGCCGGACTGCGCCTCATCGAACAGGTTTTCCCCGAGTTCAACAAGCAAGAGACGCTGGCGGTCAGTGCACTGAGTAACACCGAACAACTCGAGCTAGCTCGACTGTTACGACTCGTCCAACTCCGAATCAACGCAGCCGATGCCGAGGAACAATCGTGACGCAAGACAAGGTTGAAGCGCTCACCTTTTCATATGACTAATGCCGGGCTTCATGGATACCGACGAACGGACGTTGCCGAAATCGACAGTCGTTACCCTATTCGAGGCGATTTGAGTCACGGGGAGCAGCCTCCAAAGGCCTAAAACCGTCTCGTGGCGCGAGGCTCATCGTCTCGTCGGACGCTGAGAACCCCCGCTATGAGCGCCCTAGCGAACAGCGTCGGCGGTGGCGATGAGATGACGGGCCGCGCGAGCTTCGTCGACACGCGACACGGGCGTGCTCTGGGGGGCTCGGTGCAACGAATCGGGATCATCCTTGGCGCGCTGGGCGATCCGTTCGATCGCCTGGGCCAGGGCCTCCAACGTCTGGACGCTCTCGGTCTCGGTTGGCTCGAACATCAGTGCCTCTTCAACGATCAACGGGAAGTAGACCGTCGGGGAGTGAAAGCCCTCTTCGAGCAGGGCTTTGGCGACGTCGAGCGCGCGCACGCCGTACTTGAGCTTCAGGTTGGTCGCGCTGAGCGTGCACTCGTGCATGCAGACCCGGTCGTAAGCGGCGGGCAGGATCACGCCCAATCGCCGACGCAACCAATTGGCGTTGAGGACGGCGTGCTGGGCCACGCGGGTAAGTCCGTCGCCCCCGTGCACGTCGATGTAGGCCAGCGCCCTGGCGAGCACGAGGGCGTTACCCTGCCAACCGTGCACGCGGCCGATCGATCGCGCAGGCGTCATCCAGTCGAAGGACCCGTCGCCGACGCGCGCGGCCCGGGGACCGGGCAGGAACTCCACCAGTCGCGACGCGACGGCGACTGGCCCCGCGCCCGGTCCCCCGCCCCCGTGGGGCGTGGCGAAGGTCTTGTGCAGATTCATGTGCACGATGTCAAAGCCCATATCACCCGGGCGCACCGCGCCCAAGATGGCGTTGAGATTCGCGCCGTCGTAGTAGAGCAGACCGCCCACATCGTGCACCGCGGCGGCGATCTCCGAGATCTCCTCTTCGAAGAGTCCGACGGTGTTGGGATTGGTCAACATGATTCCGGCGACGTCGGGCCCGAGCGCTGCCTTTAGTGCATCGAGGTCGACCAGTCCGCGATCGTTCGAGGGGACGGTCGTGACTTCGTAACCGCCTAAGGTCACCGAGGCGGGGTTCGTGCCGTGCGCCGAGTCAGGGATGAGGACGCGTCGACGTCGTTCGCCGTTGGCTTGGTGATACGCGCGCATCAAGAGCAGACCCGTGAGTTCTCCGGCCGCGCCCGCCGCGGGCTGCAAGGTGGCGGCGCTCATGCCGGTGATGGCGCAGAGTTTCTCCTCCAGCGTGACCATGATTTCGAGCCAACCTTGACTCAACGAAGCCGGCGCGCCGGGATGCACCGTGTTAAGACCGGGATCGCCCGCGATTGCGTCACAGAACTTCGGGTTGTACTTCATCGTGCACGAGCCCAGGGGATACATTCCGAGATCGACCGAAAACTGGCGGTGCGAGAGGCGGGTGAAGTGAGCGACGAGATCTCGCTCGGAGACCTCCGCGACGGGCACGACCTCGGCGTTGAGGTGAGCGTCGGGCACGAGGTCCTCGAGCGCCCTTGCGGGCACACCCGTTGAACGCAACTGGTAGGCCGAACGGCTTTCCACGGACATCTCAAAGAGCGTGGGCTCCGTCTCGTGGCCCATGATCGGCGCCGACGCCGCCCGGCCACCTGGAAGAGAAGTCTCGGTCATCGTGACAACACCCCTTGGAGGGACTTCACGTAGTGATCGATCTCATCACGGGTCCGACGTTCGGTGACCGTCACGAGCAGCACCCGTTCGATGTCAACCTCGACCGAGGGATCCGCGCCGGCGCTCAACGCCTCCACGGCGAGCCCCGCCAACACGTTTCGCTCGGCCATGGACGTGATGACCTCACTCGCGGGTCTCGAGAGTCGAAGGGCGAACTCGCGAAAGAAGGGTTGGGTGGAGACCGGTTCGACACCTTCGAGGCATACCAGTTGATCGAAAAGGTAGTGAGCGCCTTGCGCGCAGCGCGTAGCGATCTCGCGCAGCCCGTACGTGCCGAGCCAGCCGAGTTGAATCGCCGCGGTCACCGCCATCAGGGTCTGGTTCGTGCACACGTTCGACGTGGCCTTCTCTCGACGGATGTCTTGTTCCCTCGCGCGCAGCGTCGTGACGAAAGCTCGTCGTCCGCTCGAATCGACCGTCTCACCCACAATTCGTCCGGGCAGGCGACGAACCTGGGCCTCGGTGCAGGCAAAGAGCCCGAGGTAGGGACCACCGAAGGAGAGCGCCGTGCCAAAGGCCTGCCCCTCGCCCACAAAGACGTCGGCGCCCCATTGACCAGCGGTCTTTAAGACGCCCGCGGCCACGGGGTCCGCGCCCACGACGAAGAGCGCTCCGTGTTCCACGGCCAGGGCCTTGGCCGTGGTGAGGTCTTCGAGCACGCCCAGGTAGTTCGGATAGCCCGCCACGACGGCGGCGGCGTTGGTGACGTCAACGCTCGACCAATCGGTGAGGCCGTCGCGAAGCGGGACTTCGACGATTTCGTGGCCCGTACCACGGGCGAACGTGCGCGCGACCTGACGCCAGTGGGGATGCACGCCCGACGAGATCACCATCTTCGATCGACCCGTGGCGCCGTGGGCCATGTTGAGCGCCTCCACGAGCGCGGTGGCGGCGTCGTAGAGCGAGGCGTTGGGAATTGGTAGGCCACTGAGCCGCGACACTAGAGTCTGATACTCAAAAATGGCTTGGAGCACGCCTTGGGCCACTTCGGGTTGGTAGGGCGTGTAGGCGGTGACGAACTCTGAGCGGTTCGCTAACGCCTTGACCACCGCGGGCACCTCGTGGTCGTACGCGCCTCCGCCCGCAAAACAGGTCATTTCGGTTGTCTTGGCCCGGTTGGCCGCGGTGTAGCCCGCGAAGATCGCCGCGACGTCCGGTTCGCTCATGCCATTGGCGAAATCAAGCCCACCGCTTAGTCGAATGGCCGAGGGAATATGCGCGAAGAGGTCGTCGAGCGTGTCCATCCCCAAAAAACCCAGCATCGCCGACACGTCGTTGCTCGTGTGGGGCAAGTAGTCCGCCACGTTACGACTCCGATCGGATGAAGGGCAGCGCGGTCACGGTAGCGGGTATCTCTCGACCGCGCAGCACCACCGTGACCTCACGTCCCGGTTCTAGACCCGGCGCCAGGAGACCCATCCCGATGCCGTGGCCGAGTACGGGTGAAAAGTTTCCCGACGTCAACGTTCCCACGCTCTGGGCGTCCGCGACGACCTCGGCCCCGTCGCGCAAGGGCTGACGACCGGCACTGGCCACGCCGGTCAAGCGACGCGTCACGCCACGTTGACGTTCACGCTCGACTGCGTCGCGCCCCTTGAACGTCGTCTTCTTCCATCCCAGTACCCAACCGAGCCCCGCTTCGAGAGTCGTGGAGTGAAGACTCAACTCGTGACCGTAGAGCGGCAGCCCGGCCTCTAGGCGCAGCGTGTCGCGCGCGCCCAGTCCCGCAGGGGTCACCCCAGCTTCCACGAGGCGACGAAGAATCCGCTCGGCCACTTCGTTGGGCGCGGCGATCTCCACGCCCGGCTCGCCGGTGTAGCCGGTGCCGGCCACTCGAACTTCCACGCCCTCGTACTCGCATCGCTCGACACGAAAACGCCCGACGGCGGCGAATCGCGGATCGACACTCGCGACTCTCTCGCGCGCGTGGGGCCCTTGGACCGCCAACACGCAACGCTCGGCGGTGACGTCTCGACCGGGCAACGCCGACGTGACACCTGAAGTGTTCGAGGCGTTGGGCATAACGTCGAACTCATTCGCGCCGACCCACCACACAATGATGTCGTCGACCACGAAGCCTTCGTCGGTTAAGAGATGGGTGTACTGAGCTCGTCCGGGCGCGATCTTCTCTAAGTCATTGGTGAGCGTGTTTTGTAACGCGTCGAGCATTCCGGCTCCGTCGCAACGAACGGTGCCCAGGTGACTCACGTCAAAGACCACCGCGTCGCTTCGACAGGCCAGGTGTTCCGCTACGGTGCCCGTCGCGTACTGCAGCGGCATCGCCCAGCCACCGAAGGGAACGATCTTCGCGCCCAACTCCACGTGCACGTCGTAGAGGAACGGTCGACGGTCGCTCATCACTACAACTACGCCGCTCGACCGTCCGCACGCAGGTCGTGTTGGCGCAAGAGCTCGTGATAATCCCGCCGGTAGACCACCAGTAAGGGGACCTCAGGGTAGAGGTCGCGGAAGCGTCGGACCTTTCGATTCTTCTTCGTCACCAGTCGTTGCTCGAGGACGGTGAGTTCGATAAAGAGATGCTGTTCGGAGAGGTAGAAGTCCGGACGGAAGCCGCTGATGGGAACTCCCCGCTCGCTCCAGGCCAGCGGGAACTCGAAGGGTTCGTAGACCCAGGGGTGCCCGTAGAGCGTGAGCAGCGTGGCGAAGAGCTGTTCACTCGGGTGGGCGAAGTGCTGGGGAGAATTTGGTACCACGCTCGGGTGGCGGCGGCGCGACCCGTCGCTCAGCGTCGATGAGGTCACGCCGTAGCGGCCCCCTTCTCCGACTTTGTGAGTTGTGCTTCGCGAATCGTGACCGAGAGCTCGGCGACCACGTTCGCCAGGGGAACAATGTTGAAGACCCCTTGGCCCCCGCGCAGGAGGTCCACGAGTTCTCCGTCGTCGTGCGCGAGCACCGATCCGGCGTCCGAAAGCACGAGGCTGCTCGCCGCGAGATCGGCGCCGAGTGACGTGCGCAGGCACTCAACGGCCTGGCGCGCCCGCGACAGGGACACCCCTGAACTGAGTAGCGATTTTATGACCTTTACTTCCAACACGTCGCCGTAGGAGTACTCGCGCTTGGAGCCACTCCCCGTAGCGGGCCGGATTGAGGGCGTGACCAGTTCAGTTCTCGCCCAGTAGTCCAACTGACGGTAGGTGACGCCCGTGAGGCGACAGACCGTCGGTCCGCTGAATCCAAAAATCGCAGTCTCTGTCATACTCTGTCCCTCCCGACCGAGGCTTGACCAGACTATCTCGACGGACTACATGAATGTAGTTAGATTGACCTTAGACAGCAAAAAGGTCGGGCCGCCCGAGCGACGGCGACGAGGCCTCAGCGTGGAGCCGCGTAGGGATACGGCCCGCGCGACGGGCCAGGTAGCCGGCGCGTACGGCGTCACGAAGGGCCTCGGCCATCAAAACGGGCTCGAGCGCTCGGTTCATGGCCGAGGCCGCGAGCACCCCGTCACAGCCCAATTCCATGGCCAGGGCGGCGTCGGACGCGGTGCCCACGCCCGCGTCGAGCAACACCGGCGCCGAGAGGCGCTCGGTAATGAGCGAGATCGCGTGGGGGTTGCGGATCCCCAGTCCCGAACCAATCGGTGATCCCAGGGGCATCACCGCGACGCAGCCGAGCTGCTCGAGCCGCTGGGCCACGATCAGGTCGTCTGAGGTGTACGCCCAGACTTCAAACCCCCGGCGAACCAGTTCCGCGGCGGCGTTCAACGTTTCGCTGGTGTCGGGCAGCAACGTCACGTCGTCGCCAATGACTTCGAGTTTTATCAACGAGGTGTCGAAGGCTTCACGGGCCAGTTCGGCCACCTTGATTGCCTCCTCCGCGCTATAACAGCCCGCGGTGTTTGGCAACAACGTCACGTCCATCGAGCGCAAAAGATCGTAAATCGACCCCTTGACCTTGGGATCGACGCGGCGCAACGCCACCGTGGCGATCGAAGAACCGGAGATTCGAATCGACAATTCGAGCACGTCCATCGAGCGAAAGCCACCCGTGCCCACGACAAGACGCGACGTTGAACTAAACGATCCGACTTGAAACAGCTCTTCCACGGCCCCAGCGTACTAACGAAAACCGGTTACTAGGGTTAGAGCGTGCAGCCCCTCACCGCCTTGTCCATCGCCGGTTCGGACTCGGGCGGCGGCGCTGGGATACAGGCGGATATCAGAACCTTCAGCGCCTTTGGCGTGCACGCCACGACGGCGTTAACCGCGATAACTGCCCAGAACACTCTCGGCGTGTCGGGGATCGTCACCGTCGAACCAGACTTCGTCGAAGCCCAGGTTCGAGCGATCGTCACCGACTTTGACGTCCGAGCCACCAAGACCGGCATGCTCGCCCAAGCCCGCACCGTCGAACGGGTCTGTCAACTCGCGCGCGAAGGCCTTCTCCCCCATCTCGTGGTCGATCCCGTTTTGGTCTCCACGAGTGGCGACGCCCTGATGGCCGAGGGCGGGATCGAAGTGTACCGAAGTGCCCTCATCCCCTTGGCGGAGGTCGTCACACCTAATCTCCACGAGGCCGCCGTGCTCTGCGGAGTCGACGTGCGCGACGTGAGAGACCTCGAGGACTTGACGATGCTCGCGCGCACCATTCTGGCGATGGGCCCGACCTTCGTCCTTGTCAAGGGCGGACACTTGGCGCACACCGCCAGTGGCGAGCACGCGCCGGACCTGCTGCTCAGTCGCGACGAACTCATCGTCTTTGACGCCTTGCGGGTCGAAACCGCCAACGACCACGGTACCGGGTGTTCACTCTCAGCAGCCATCGCGGCCGGACTCGCACTCGGGCGTAGCGTGCTCGACGCCACGCGCGACGCGAAATCCTTCGTGCTCGCTGCCCTCACGAGCGCGTCCGCCTGGCGCCTCGGCCAGGGGCGCGGACCGATTGACCATTTTGGGTGGAACGAGTGAGCGAAGACCCCAAGCCTCCGTTGACCACGACCACGAGCCTCTGGCCGGCCGCGGCGGTGTTGGGTCTGGCCGCGGTGATGTTGGTCGTTTTCCTGGTCATCAACCTCGTCGCAAATCAGGGCGTCACCAAAGAGACCACGACGACGCTTCCCGTGGTTGTGGGGGGCCTCCAACGCGACGTCTCGCCCGGACCGGCGCTGAAGTCCTGCCTGCAGAGCGTAGAGGTCCCATCGAACATCGCCGATGCCTTCGTCATGCCCGTAGGTACCTCCCCCACTGGCGGGGCCACCACGCCCAATTCGGGGGCCGGCGACTTTGACTGTTACGAACCCTTAGCCACGATCGGCGCCAGCAGTGCCGCACTCATCAGCTTCTACGACGCGCAACTCGAGCCCCGGGGCTGGAGCCTGTTTTCTACCGGCGCGAGTAACGGTGATCCTCAGTCGCTCTTTCAAAAGGCGGGCAGTGACGGCTTCTACTGGGTCGTGGGCGTGACCGTGACGAAGTCCAGCGCCGCTCGCGTCGACTGGACGTTCCGGATCTACCAGAACTCTCAAACGATCTAACGCGTCAGAGACTGACGAGCTCGGGCGTGGCTACTTTTTGAACCTGGGTCACCGATGACCACAGCGCAAAGTTCAAGGGATAGATGACGTAACCAACGCGCGTCGCGGACGCGACGCACATCATCACCACATACGTCAGACTCAGTATCGCGAGCAGCTGGGACAACGTCAAGGGCCAATGGCGGCGCGCGTACTTCGTCACGAAATAGCCACCGATCAGCAGCGCCACTGGCGCCAGGACGTGACCGAGTACCGGTAACCACGTGGTGAGGATGTGTCCGGGTAACGCGCTCGCGGCCGGCGAAGAGACACCCGCGAGGCCCAGTGGGAAGGCGAACACATTGGTCATGAACGCCCCGGGCGCTCGAAAAATGAAGGGTACCGTGGTCACCACCACAATGGCGCCAATCCACAACAGCACCCGTCGCCAAGTGGAGTGTCCGTACTTATCGCGCACCACGAGCAGTGCGCCAGCCGCCATCGGCCACGCCGTCAACTTCAGGGCCGCCGCGAGCCCCAGACTGACGCCCGCCAGGCTCGATTGGCGCCGCTGTAGGGCGGCGACGCCGAGTAAGAGCAGCGCCAGTATGGGCATATCGTCACCCCCGGTGGAGAGAAACAGCGCGCCCGTTGGCAGCGCGATGAGTACTTGAGCCACACGTAGTTTCTGTTCTCTCTTTAAGCGCAGGAGCGCGAGGGCCAACCCACTGGCCAGTAGCGTCATCAACGTCATAACGATTCGTGCGTCGGTCAGACCTTTACTCTCGTGGGTGGCGGCGCTCGGCAGACCAAAGACCCCCATCAAGGGAAAGTAGGGGAAGAA
>DATLTW010000053.1:0-12628 GCA_035533495.1 Acidimicrobiales bacterium
CGAAGCGCGCCCGAGAAGATCGGGTAGTACCAGTCCATGGCGAACTCGTTCTTGGGCGCGAAGGCGCCCGGATGACGCGCCACGGCGTGCCCGAGTCGCCCGGCGGCCAGTTCCCATTCGGGCTTGGCCCGGTCGAGGCGCTCGGCCAGCGCAACGCCGCAGCACAACGAGTGAAAGATCGACGACGATCCGCTCAAGAGCGCGTAGGACTCGGGGCGACCCTGCGCGTCGAGGGACCAGCGAATCGTGCCGTCGTTGAGCTGCCAACGCAGCACGAACTCCAACGCGCGCTCCACCGTTGGCCACAGTTCCACCGCGAAGTCCACGTCCTCGGTCGCCAAGAGATAGTGATACAGCCCGGTCGCCAAGTACGCACAGACGTTGGTGTCAAGACGGGCGTCCTTCACCCGATCGACCACGTAGTAGTTGAACCAACTGCCGTCCCCCAACTGCGTTTGGCCCAACCATCGATAGGCCGCTCGGGCTTCGCGGGCGTAGCCGCTGATCGTGAGCGCCATCGCGCCTTCGACGTGATTCCACGGATCACAGTGTCCCCCGGCGAACCAGGGAATCTGTCCGTTGGGAAGTTGCAACGACGTGAGGTAACTGGCCGTCACGGCCAACTCTTCGCTCGACGCCACCCCGGGCACGCCACTGAGTTCGCTCGTGGTCGAACTCACGCGGGCTTCTCTAAGTAGACCACGACGGACTTTCCCATGAGGGGCGCCAACACCCGCTCGGCGTAGCGCGTTATCGCCGGGGCCTTCACGATGTCCCAGACCAACAGTCGGTGATAGAGCCGCACCAGGCGATGCTCGTCGTTGGTCGTCCCGACGAAACACTTCAACCACCAGTAGGGACTGTGCAGTCCGTGCGCGTAATGGTGGCCGGTGACGACCAGCCCCGTTGAAGTGAGGCGCTCATTGAGTACCGAGCGGCGGTAGATGCGGATGTGACCACCGGGCACGTTGTGGTACTCATCGGACAGCGCCCAGTTCACCAACTCCGGGCCGAAGCGCGGCACCGTGATGGCCATCGTGCCGCCGAGCTTTAGGACGCGCGCGAGTTCTCGCATGGCCGCCAGGTCATCGGGGATGTGTTCGAGCACCTCTGAGCAGATCACTCGATCGAAGGCGTGGTCGGCGAAGGGCAGGTGCAGCGCGTCGCCCTGGACGACGGTGGCGTGAAGAGAGCCGGCGGCCAACTCGCCGGCCTCGACCATGGCCGCGAAGATCGCGGCGACCCCTTCTACTTCGTCGCGCCCGGCGTCAAGGGCGATCACGTCCGCGCCGCGACGCGCCGCTTCGAAGGCGTGGCGGCCAAAACCGCAACCCAAGTCGAGTACTCGGTCGCCTCTTCGTAGGCCCAATTGTTCGTACTTGGCGGTCAGCATCAGTTAAAGGTCATGGAATCGGGGAGCGCACGAGCGTTCAATATGGCGTCGTAACAGGCCGCCGTGCCCCGCGCCGTCACCTCCCAGGTGAATCGCTCCATCACGCGTCGCCGCCCGGCAGCGCCCAGGCGCTGGCGTAAGGGCTCGTCGTCAAGGAGCTGACCAATGGCCTTTACCAACGCCTCGGGATTGTTGGGCTCGACCAACAGCCCCGTCTCGCCACTGATGCCCACGACCTCGGGCAGGGCGCCGCCGGTCGTGGCCACCACCGCCACCCCACAGCTCATCGCCTCGATCGCGGGCAGCGAGAACCCCTCGTAGAGACTGGGCACGATGGCCACTTCGGCCTCGCCGTAGAGGCGCGCGAGCTCTTCGTCGCTCACGCCAGAGACCGTGGTGACAATGTCGTTCAAACCAAGTCGCTCTAGCGCGTTCGCCACCCGCCCTTTGGCCTGAGGTTTACCGATCACCACCAGATCGATCTCTCGCTCCACGCGCAACTTTGCGATCGCTTCGAGCAGGGGCACGAGGCCCTTCATCGGCACGTCGCTACTCGAGGTGACCATCAAACGGCCCTTCTTCTTCACGACATCGTCGTAGGGCTTAAAGACCTGGTGATCCACGCCAACGGGCACCACCGTGAGCCGTTCCAGCGCCACGCCCATCTGGGCGTGGATGTCCGCCTTCGAATTGTGCGACACCGTCAAGACCGCGGGCAGTTTTCTCGCCACGCGCACCTGCATGCGCAAGAAGCCGAACCACCGCCGGGTGCCCAGACGCTGGCCGAACGTCTCGGCGTGATCGAGCGCAATCGATCGGTCGACGGTGATGGGGTGATGCAGCGTCTCGAGCAACGGCCAGCCCTGACGGTGCAACGTCCAGATGCCCGTGCCCAGGCACTGGTTGTCGTGCACGAGGTCAAAGTCGCCTCGGCGCCCCTTGAGCATTTTGGCGATTCGCCGGGAGTACGCCAGCGGTTCTCCAAAGCCAGCGCTCAACATGACGGCGAACTCCGTCACGTCCGCCAGGGACTTGAACTCGCTACGGGCGGGAATCCGAAAGGGGTCGGGGTCGCGGTAGAGGTCCAGGCCGCGAACGGCGCTAAAGCCCACGCCCTCGTCCAACTCGGGCCAGGGCGGACCCGCGAAGACTTCAACGCTGTGACCCAGCGCCACCAGTTCGCGGGTCAGGTGACGGGTATAGACGCCCTGACCACCGCAACGCGGGTTACCGCGGTATATCAAAAAAGCGACGCGGTACTTGCCGGGCTCGGAGGCCCGAGGGGGCACCCGGGCGGGCAGAGTGAGAGTTCGACTGAGCGCCCAGGAGGCCCTGGTGTCGCGAACGGTCTGGCGGAGGGAGCGAGGCACGAGACAACTTTCTTCTTTACTACGGTCATTCATTCTCCCCCAATTCCATGAAGCGCACAAATGCGCCTGAGGCCGCGCGCAACGAGTGACTACGCTTCAAATATGGATTTGACGTACCCCCAAGAAGCCGAGACGTTTCGTAAAGAGATTCGTACTTGGCTCGAAGAGGCGCTGCCAGCGGGCTGGTTTGAACCGGGCTTTTCGATGAGTAGCCAAGAGCGCGAGCACTTCAACGAGACCTGGACCGAGAAGCTCTTCGCCGGCGGATGGATCTGTGCCGGTTGGCCCGTTGAGTACGGCGGCAAGGGACTCTCGCTCATGGACCAGGTGGTCTTGAATGAAGAGTTCGCCAAGGCCAACACGCCCCTGCGCGCCGACTTCTTTGGTGACACCCTGGTCGGCCCGACCATTCTTCAGTGGGGCACCGACGAGCAAAAGAAGGAGTTCATCCCGGGTATCTTGCACGGAACCATCGCGTGGTGTCAGGGCTTCTCGGAACCGGACTCGGGCTCGGACCTGGCGAGCCTCAAGACCACGGCCGTGCTCGACGGTGACGAATGGGTCATCAATGGTCAGAAGGTCTGGACCACCCAGGCCCAGCACGCGGACTTCGTCTTTTTGCTGACGCGTACCGATCCCGACGCGCCCCAACACGCGGGCATCAGCTACCTCTTGGTGCCAATGCACCAAACGGGCATTGACGTGCGTCCGATCACTCAGGTTGACGGCTCGGCCGAATTCAACGAAGTCTTCTTCACCAACGCTCGCTGTCCGAAGAACAACGTCGTGGGCGGGGTCAACAACGGCTGGAAGGTTGCCATGACGACCCTGGGTTTCGAACGGGGCTCGTCGTCGACCACGGGCTATCGCCGATTCTTAAAGGAGTGGGAACTCATCGTCAAGGAAGCGACGCGAGTCAAGAAGAACGACGACCCTCTCGTGCGCGACGCCCTGGTCAAGGCGTGGGCCAACGTCAAGATCATGGAGATCAACGGCTTTCGTTCTTTGACCGACGCGCTCAACAACACCCACCACGCGGCGTTGCTGGGCGCGTGCAACAAGATGTTCTGGTCCGAGGCACACCGTGCGTCCACCGATCTCGCGATCGACCTCTTGGGCATGGAGGCGCAAGTCCTCACGGGCAAGGAACCGGCGCCGGGATCCTCAACCGGACGGCGACGCGGGCGCAGTGACTACCCGGTCTCGGAACTTCAAGCGGCGTTCTTCTTCTCACGCTCCGAGACCATCTGGGGTGGCACGGCCGAGATTCAGCGCAACATCATTGGTGAGCGGGCGCTGGGTTTGCCCAAGGAGCCCAAAGTCCCGCACGCTTAGGCGGGCTGGAGCACCTTGTCGGCGCGCGCGTGATGGCGCTGTTGGACCAAGAGTCCAAGACCCGTCAACAACGCGAAGCCTGCGCCCATCAAGATGCCGATTCGAGGATTCGACCACGACACCACGAGACCCACGAGCGGCGCGCCGATGGGCGTGGTGCCCAAGAACGCGATGCTATACAGGCTCATCACGCGCCCGCGCATGTGTTCAGTCGAGTTCAACTGCAACAGCGAATTAGCAGTGGCGACCAACGCGATCGAGAAAGCACCGGTGGGAATCATCGCGATCTCGGCCCACAGCACCGTGGGCGAGAGAGCCGCCAACGTCATGAAGAGGCCAAAGCCGAGCATCAACAGCGCGAGCATCTCGGGGGTCGGCCGCGAACGGCGCGCCACCAAGAGTCCGCCAATGACCGCGCCGAGCCCCATCGCGCCCATCAAGATGCCGTAGTGGGCGGCCGAGGTTTCGTGGAACGTCTTCGTCGCGAAGAGCGGCAACGTGACGGTGAAGTTGTAGGCGAAGAGACCCACAATCGCCACGGCGATGATCACGTTACGCAAAATCGGGGTGCTGAAGGCGTACTTGAGCCCGAGGCGTAACTGACCCTTCTCGCGCTTGACGGTGCTCATGCGCAAGAACGCCTCACCCTTCATCATCATCAGTGCGATCAACACCGCGACGAAGGAACCCGCGTTGGCGAAAAAGCACGCCGCCGTACCCACCAGGGCGATCAGTCCGGCCGCGATGCCCGGACCGATCAGCCGCCCGGCGTTCATCAACACCGAGTTCAAACTCACGGCGTTGGCGATCAGCTCGCGGCCCACCATCTCTTGCACGAAGGCCTGTCGGGCCGGGACGTCGAAGAGGTTCACAACCCCTAGGCCCATCGCGATCGCGTAGACGATCAGCACGTTGACGTGGTGGGTACTGACCAAAATGCCCAGCAGTAGCGCGAGCAATCCGGCCGAGGTCTGGGTGAAGTACAAGATGCGACGTTTCTCGTGCCGGTCGGCAATGAGGCCGCCGTACGAGCCCACGAGGAGCATCGGCACGTACTGCAGCGCGATGGCGATCCCCAGGTCCACCGACGAGCCCGTGATCTGCAATACCAACCAGCCCTGAGCCAGTGACTGCATCCACGTGCCCGAGACCGAGATCAGTTGACCAATGAAGTAGAGGCGAAAGTTACGGACCCGTAACGCCGCGAACGTCCGTGATTTGCTTGGCGTCAACGGACTCATTCGTCTTCCAACAGCAGTTCTAGAAACGACACCAACTTCGCAGCTTGGCGCTGATCGATCGGCGACAACGCGAGGAGCTTGCGCTCGACGAACTCGGTCTTTCGTTGACGAATGGCGTTAAGGTCTCGACGCCCTAAGGCCGTCAGGCGAACGCGAGTGCTTCGCCGGTCCAAGGGATCGGACGCCGAACTAATGAGTCCGGCCTTCATCATGTCCTTGACGAGCCGCGTGACCGACGGTGGCTGAATCTGCTCGGCTTCGGCGAGCTCACCCAGTGAAGGGCTCTCGAGCTTTCCGATCGACGCCAGCATTGACGCCTGGGCCGGCGTCACGCCGCCGAGCGCGGAGTAGCGAAGTTTTCGATTGAATCGCGTGATGGCCCGGCGCAAGCGGGCCGCGGTTTCGGTAGTCGTCGTATCCATTAGTTCACCTAACTAAATAATAGCGGGTCACTCGACTAGGGCCACAGGACCGGGGCCGGTCAGGACTTCTAAGGCGTCAAGGGATCAAGCACCACGCTGAAGTCCGCTCGCCCCCCGTTCATGTCAATGATGAGACCTTCTCGAACCCCGAACACAGCGTCGCGTCTGAGGTGCGGTGAGTCGGCGTCAAAAGCGTGGGTGACGAGGGTCTTGTACCCCGCGCAACTGACCTTGAAGTGCGTGTGGGCCGGTCGCCAGGCGTGTCGACCCGTGGAACGAAGCATCTGGCCCACCGGTCCATCGGTGGGTATCTCGTAGTCAACGGGCCGCGAAGTGTGAATTTCGAAGGCGCCGTCGGATCCCGTCTCGAACACCCCGCGGTAGTTGAAGGGTGGCTGCGAGGGATCTTGCACGTCGTAGAGTCCGTTCGGTGCCGTCTGCCACACGTCGAGGCGCGCGTGTTCGAGGGGGTTCCCACGAGAGTTTCGAACGGTCCCCGAAAAGATCAATTGTTCTCCTTCGCTCTCATCTCGGGCGATGGATGAACCCATGGCCAACCTTGGGGCCCCGGGCCGGTAAAAGGGTCCCAGCACCGTCGGCTCCGTGGACGTGGTCGAAGACATCTGATTCAACATCTCGACCAACATCGACACGCCGAGCGTGTCCGAGAGCAAAATGAACTCTTGGCGAGACCCGTCGCACTTTTGGCCAACTTCGGTGAGAAAGTCGATGCCCGCGGCCCACTCCTCGCGCGTCAACTTCGTCTCGTCGACAAAGGCGTAGAGGTGACGGAGGGCCGAACGCAAGATCTCCGCCAAGCGCGGATTCGCCGCCTCATCGAAGCTCGCTTGAGCTTCGTGTAAATAGTCATCGAAGGTGACCTGGTCCATCATGATCGAACGACCTCCCTCCACCCGTCATTAGCGTGCTTCCAGCAACGTAGCAAGCGACGAGGTCCAACCCTCACTCGTGCGCTGCGTCCGGTACCGCCCGGGTCCGGCACACGGTTCACACCAGGCGGACCGAGTTCTGGCGTCAGGGGATAGATTCCTGATGATTCTTCGAGTGAAGGAGGCAACGTGTATCACCTTCCCGACCAGCACGACAAGATTGCCGTCGTCACCGGTTCGAACAGCGGTACGGGCAAGGAGGCCGCTCGACGTCTGGCCGGCGCGGGCGCCACGGTCATCCTGGCGGTGCGCACGCTCGCCAAGGGCGACGACGCGCGACTTGAGATCTTGCGCCAATATCCCGAGGCGCGCCTTGAAGTCCGACACCTTGACGTGGCCGACCTGTCATCGGTGCGGGCCTTCGCCGAGACGCTGCTGGCCGAAAAGCGACCGCTGGATCTCTTGGTGAACAACGCGGGCGTGATGGCCCCGCCCGAGCGCCTGGTGAGCGTGGACGGATTCGAATTGCAGTTCGCCACCAACTTTCTAGGTCCCTTCGCGCTCACGCTACGGCTCCTCCCGCTTCTTCGAGCCGCGAATCAAGGGCGCGTCGCCACGATGAGTTCCAGCGCCGCCGCGTTCGGGACCATTCGCTACCGGGACCTCCAGCGTGAGCGCCACTACGTCCCCTATCTCGCCTACGCCCAGTCCAAACTCGCCGATCTCCTCTTCGCCCAACATCTGGCTCGCCTCGCCAATCAGCGTCGGTGGAATCTCATGAGTAACGCCGCACACCCGGGTTTCACGCGGACCAATCTCCTTACCGCCGGCGCGAGCCTCGGCCGCGGTCGCCAACGTCCGGCGTGGCTGACCAACGCGATGTTCCTCGCCTCCCAAGGCGTCGAGCCCGGGACCGAGCCGCTGCTCTACGCGGCCACGAGTCCCGAGGCCCTCAGTGGCGCCTACTACGGTCCGGGCCGACTCTTTGGACTCGTGGGTCCAACGACGTTGGTGCGCGTGCCGCGTTCGGCGCGCCACGACGATGACGGGGCGCGACTTTGGCACGTGGCCGAGGAGTTAACGGGCGTCGCGCTGGCCGACGCCTAAGAGCTGAAGCCTGGTCTCACTGGGTGTTTCCTCTTCGCTGCGACTGCCACTCACGAACTGCGCAGAACGCGTTGAGTGTGGATCGCCGGCGGCATGGGCGTGCACGGGGCCTGCCCCACCAACTCAGCGGAGCGATGCATTTGGTGGCCACGCGCCGTCTCGCGAGCGAAGACTCAACGGGCGCGAACTGGCTCGAACGACGCCTGCCACTCCCGCCTGATCAACCCGTACACCCACGAGTCCGAGACCTCGCCATTCACGACGCAGTCTTCCCGCAACATCCCTTCACGCACGAATCCGAGTTTCTCCAGGACGCGAGCAGATGCCGCGTTGCGCGTATCGGTTTCAGCCTGGACTCGATTCATATCGAGCGTGTCGAATGCCCACTGCAGTATGGCCCGCGCGGCCTCGGTCGCGAAGCCATGGCCCCACGCGGCATCGTCGAAGCAGTAGCCCATTGACGCGCTGCGGTACTCCGGGTTCCACCGGGTGAGGCTGCACCAGCCGATGAACGCTCCGTCGGAATCACGCTCCACGGCGAGCCGCGTCCCGGTGCCTGCCTCGGCGATCTCTCGGCAAGCCGTAATGAACTGCTCGGCGCGCAGACGTTCGCTCCAGGGCGGCGCGTCCCAGTAGCGCAGCACGTAGGCGTTGCTGTGCAGCGCGAAGAGGGCGTGCGCGTCCGAGTCGTCGAAGGGACGCAGTCGCAGGCGAGCGGTGTGCAACGTGGGCGTTGACAAGGACATGCGTGCCATGGTACGTCGTCACGGATCCCACTCACCCACCAGCCGGGCTCGCTCAGCGGGCGAAGTGCAGGACGTGCGCGCCCATCGGTCGTTCGGGTAACTCGTCTGCCCGGCCCGCAGCCGTCAATAGTGACACACCCAGTTAGAGCTCGCGGTAGCGCGGCACGTAGGCGCCCGAACCGAGCAGCGAGGACGCCTCGGGGTCCATCGACTCGTCGATCCCGCCAATGACCTCACTGACCCAGGCCAGGCGATCTTTCAAGATCCGGGTGACGCCGCCTTGGAGGGTGTCTGAGGAGATTGCACAGCTCGAGCACGCGCCCTGGAGCTGTACTTCGACCACGCCGGTCTCGACGTCGCAACGAATCAATACCAAGTCGCCACCGTCGGCTTGGACCGAGGGCCGCATCAGGTCCATCAGCGCATTCAGCGCCGAAAGGCGACCGGCTCGTTCTTGGTCGGAGAGTTCCACTCCCCCAGTCTGCCGTGAAATCCTTACCGCGTGCCCGAGTGAGATAACTCACTACGATGAAGCACGTGAGCGAACCAACGACTGGCTTTCGCGTCGACGACATCAATCTGTCGGACATGGAGTTTTGGCGGCGCCCCTATGGCGAACGCGAGAGCGCCTTTCGAACCCTGCGCCAAGAGCGGCCCATCAGCCACTATGACGAGCCGATCTTTGAGGGTTCGTCCGTCGAGTTCCCCGCGGGCGATGGCTTCTACGCCCTGACGCGCTACGCCGACGTCTCGGAGGTCTCTCGACACCCCGATGTCTTTCTCTCGGGTCCCGGCGCCGTGTCGCTGCTCGACCTGCCCCCCGAGATGGTGGAGTACTTCTCGGGCATGATCTCCACGGACAACCCCAAGCACGCCCGGCTTCGCCGGATCGTCTCTAACGCCTTTAACCCGAGAAACGTGCGGGCGGTCGAAGAGTCCATCGAACGCGTCGCCGACGAAATCATCCAACGAGCTCGTCAAGACGGCACCGGTGATTTCATCACAGACGTCGCCGCGCCCTTTCCCTTGGAGATCATCTGCTCGATGATGGGCGTACAACCCAGCGAGTACGCCACGGTACTCAAATGCTCGAACATCATTCTCTCCAACGGTGACCCCGAGTTCATTCCCGAGGGCACCGACCCGGTCCTCGCCTTTCTCGAAGCCGGCGCCACCTTGACCGGGATAATGGAAGAGCTAGGCAAGTACCGAGTAGACCAACCCATCGACGACATCACGAGCGCGTTAGTGAACGCCGAGATCGAGTCCGAGAAGTTAACCCAACAAGAGTTGGCGTCGTTTTTCGTGCTGTTGGTCACGGCGGGGAACGAAACGACACGCACCGCCCTCGCCCACGCCCTGCACGCCTTTGGCGAGTACCCCGCGCAGCAGCGTCGCCTGGTCGAGGATTACGACGGTCTCGCCAAGACCGCCACCGATGAGATTGTGCGCTGGGCTTCACCCGTGATTTGGATGCGCCGAACGTTGTCGCGCGACTACACCCTGTCGGGCTTCGACCTCAAGGCCGGCGAAAAGGTCGTCATGTTCTACAACTCGGCCAACCGCGACGAGGACGCCTTCGTCGACCCCTACGTCTTTGACGTGGGGCGCGCACCCAACGACCACTTCGGCTTCGGGGCCCCCGGGCCCCACTTCTGCCTGGGCGCGCACCTCGCCCGGCGCGAGATCACCGTCATGTGGCGCGAACTGTTACAGCGCACCCCCGGCATTCATCCGACCGGGCCGCCGGCCCAACTGGCGTCGAGCTTCATCAACGGCATCAAACACCTCAACTACAGCTTCTAGGCCCGTCGCGCCGCTTGGGCTTCGTCAAAGACGCGCAGCGCCCTGGGACCCCACACCGTGCCCGGTCCCCCGTTCATCAAGACCGCGACGCCCAGGGCCTCGGCCACCTGTTGGCGCGTGACGCCCGCGCGCAACGCCCCGCGCGCGTGCGCCACGATGCAGCCGTCACACTCTCGCGTCGTCGCGATGACCAGCGCCAGCAGTTCCTTGACCGCACTCGAGAGCTCGCCCTCTCTCATCGCCGCCGAGGACATCTCGACATAACCCTTCATTACCTCGGGAATGAGCTCGTGCAGTTCGAGCGACGCCTGGCGCAGTTCTTCACGTACTTCGTCCATGCTCTCCATAGTGACCTCCTCGACCGAGCGTATCGAGCGGCGAGCGCTTCAATGACATGGCCCCGATTGCTCCCTGTGGTGGCCCCATCGGCGACACGAGCGATCACCCCTACAGCAGCTTCTTGAAACCTCGGTGGCTCGAGACGTAGCCGTTGGCTTCGTAGAAGCGGTGCGCGTCCTCTCGTACGACCCGACTCGTGAGTTGGATCCGGTAGCAACCCTGCGCACGAGCGAGCGCTTCGGCGCGTTCGAGCAGCATCGCGCCGATACCCACACCGCGCCGGTCGCTTCGAACGTGTACGCTCTCGAGCTCACAACACCACCCACCGGTGTTTTGAAAGTGCGGAAAGATCATCACTTGACACAGGCCCACGACCTCACCGCCAACTTCGGCCACCAACACCTCGCCACGTCGGCGTCGCGTCTCTTCCACAGCGCGCCAGTAGGCGTCAATCTCGCCCTCGTGCTCTTTCTCGGGCGTCATCGAGCCGCCCTGGACGACCAGTGAGGCCGCCTCGACGTCATCGAGGGCGATGGGGCGAACGGTGACCTGCACGCCCTAGGGTCGCGGATCGATCGGCGTCAACACACCCACGGCCGCTTCGACGGCCTCGGCGGCGTCCAAGCAGAGATCCTCACGAAAGAGGTCGCCGATGATCTGGGCCCCGGTGGGCAGGCCATTGGCCACACCGGTCGGCACGCACACCGCCGGCAGACCGAGCAGGTTGGCCGGCAGCACGAAGCGAAAGAGTTCGACCACCTTCATCGCGGACTCCGCGTCCTTAATGTCAAAGCCGTGTTCGAAGGGTGGCTGGGTCCAGGTGGGACCGACGATCAAGGGATAAGTCGTAAAGAACTCTCGCCACGCTCTCGCCACGCGGTATCGGTTCTCCCACATCAGGGCCATCGACGCGCCCGTCGAGGCAGGAAACTCGATCGAGGTCAACTCGAGGAATCGCTGTCCGTCTTCGCCCATCAGCGGTCCCAGGCGTGGCATGGTCACCCGCAGACTCGTCAACATCAACTCGGTCCAGGCGAAGTAGGCGTCAAAGAGCAGCGGGGGCTCGACCTCTTCTACTTCGTACCCCGCGGCCTCGAGCGCTCGACCCGCCGTGCGCACGCCTTCGGCGACGTCTTTATCAGTCTCGCCACCCAAAGGTTCAGCCACCAGCGCCACGCGCTTGGAGACCGGGCGCCCCTGGAGCGCCACGTCGATCGATTGCGGGTCACCGCGGTGGGCGCCCATCACGACTTCGAGGCCCCGGCGAACGTCGCTAACGTGACGCGCCAGCACCCCGTCGGCCAACATGACCTGGGCGTTGACGGCCATCTCGAACACGGCGCTCGGATTGCCTTGGGCGATTCGACCGCGCGACGGTTTGATCGACGTGATCCCGCAGCAGTACGCGGGGTTGCGCAGCGACCCGCCGATGTCGTTGCCGAGGCCGATCGGGCTCATCCCCGAGGCGATGGCGGCCGCTTCGCCCCCCGAGGAGCCCCCGGCGGTGCGGCCGTGGCGCCAGGGGTTGTGCGTGGCACCGTAGAGCGACGATTCGGCGTTCACGCGAAGTCCCAGGTCGGGCATGTTGGTGCGCGCGAGCACCACCGCGCCGGCGCCGCGCATCTTTTCTACGATCGGCGAGTCGGCCGTGGCCACGACGTCCCGTAGCGCTACGGACCCTTCGGTGGTGGGGTAACCAGCCACGTCCAGATTCGTCTTCACACTAAAGGGCACGCCGTGCAACGCGCCGAGCGGTCGACCAGCCTTTTGGGCCGCGTCCGCAGCGTCGGCTTCGGCGAGTACCTCATCGGGTCGCACTTCGACCACGGCGTTGACCGCGGCGTTGACGGCGTCAATACGCGCGAGGTGCGCGGCCACGACCTCTCGCGAAGACGTCTCCCCACGTCGGATCAGTTGCGCCAGTGTCGACGCCGACTCTTGCCACAGTTCCGAAGTCACGTTGTACCTCCCAGTTCGAC
>DATLTW010000054.1:0-13197 GCA_035533495.1 Acidimicrobiales bacterium
TCGGAAGTTCTGGCGCCGCTAGTCGTCGGTAAAAACCGCCGGGCGCCGTTCGATGAAGGCGTTCATCGCCTCACGAAGATCGTTGCTGAATAGGTGCGTCGTGTTCCAACGCGCGACGAAGTCGAGGCCTTCGGCCACGGTACGTCCGTCGTTCGCGGCCAGGACGGCCTTCGTACCGCGTACCGCCGCCGGAGAGTTCCCCGCGATTTCCAGGGCCAACTCGTGAGCGGCGCGCCATACGTCCTGGGCATTGTGACCCGACACCGTGTTCATCAGACCGATGAGGGCCGCTCGGCTGGCGTCGAAGTCTTTGCCGGTGAAGGCCAGCTCGGCGACGTGGCCGGCGCTGACGATGCGTGGAAGGCGTTGGAGGGTGCCGAGATCGGCGACGATAGCGATTTTCGCCTCTCGAACCGAGAAGATCGCGTCGCTCGAGCATAAACGCACGTCGCAAGCACATATGAGGTCAACACCGCCGCCGATGCAGTAACCGTGTACCGCGGCAATGACGGGAATCTCTAATTCGGAGATCGAGGTGATGGCTTGCTGCATGCTTAGAAGCGCTTCGTAAGCCCGGGTGTTAGACATGGCTTTGGACGAGTTGACGCCGCCCGCAATGAAGTTGCCCCCGAACTCTTTAAGGTCGAGCCCGACGGTGAAGTGCGGACCCTTCGCGGCAATTACAAGTACTCGAATTGATCGGTCACCAGCGACCGCTGTCGCGGCCCGTGGCAATTCACGCCAGAAAGCACTTCCGAGGGCATTGCGAGCTTCAGGGCGATCGAGCCAGAGTGTGGCGACATGACCTTCAACGTCAATCGTGATGACGTCAGATGAAAACTCCACGCGGCCCCTTTCGTACGATGGCTCAGCCTATGTCGCGCCTGCGGGAAGGGGACGACCGGCCGGTACACTGCCTGAGTCCTTAATCCCTATGAACGCCTTCGCTGAGTCAGCCTCCACATTCATTGACGACCGACCCGACGCGGCCGCCCGACGTCGGGCTTGGTCAATCTTTGAGTCGACCGGTCTGCCAACCACCAGTGACGAAGTGTGGCGCTACGCCCCACTGGGCGATCTGGGTCTCGAACGATTTGAAGTGCCGAGCGCGCCCGCGTTGGCATCGGACTCGGCGTTCGCGACAAAACTCTGCCAGCGAGCGGGTCTCGTGATTCGAGTCGTCGACGGGTTTTGTGTCAGCACCGGTGATCCTTTGGAGGGTGTGAGCGTCGAGATCGACGAATCCAACGATTCGTTGTCAGGCGAGTCGCTACTTCGTCGCTACGAAAGTGACACTTTCGCGATGTTAAACGCCGCCTTAGCCCCGAGTGCGACGGTTATTCGGGTCGCGGCGGGAGTTAATGTCGCCGAACCGATCGTCGTATTGAACGAATCGACAGCCGGCGCTTCATTTCCCCGCACGCAGATTGTGGTCGGCCGGGGTGCGAGCGTAACGATCGTGGAGTACTTCGAAGGCGGCGGCGACGCCCTCGTCGTGCCGGTGAGTGAGTATCGCCTGGATGACAACGCGTCGTTGCGATTGATTACCTACCAACGACTAGACGCCAGCGCTTGGCACATCGCGCGCACGACCGGATTTATCGCTCGTGACGCTCGACTGCACCAGGCGATCATTGGCTTGGGCGCGCACTACGACCGATCTCGAAACGACGCTGAACTGCTGGGCGCCGGTGCGTCCAATGAGTTGCGCACGACGTTCCTCGGATCGGGCGATCAGGTTCACGATTTTCGAACTCGCCAGTACCACGTGGCGCCGAGGACCACGTCCACGCTGTTGTCCAAGGGCGCGGTCGCGGACCGCTCTCGGTCGGTCTACACCGGATTGATTGAGATCGAAAAGGGCGCCAAGCGCACCGACGCACGACAGACCAACCACAATCTCCTCTTGTCGCCTGCGGCGCACGCCGACAGCGTTCCGAACCTCGAAATCAGAGAGAATGACGTGATGTGCGCGCACGCGTCCACCGTGGGTCCGCTCGACGAACTGCAACGTTGGTACCTCGAGTCACGCGGAGTCAGTCGTGACGATGCGCAGCGGCTGTTGATTCAAGGATTCTTTTACGAGATGCTGTCGGCGTTGCCGAGTGAACTGGCTGAGTTGGTCGAAAGCGACGTGGCCTCGGTCCTGGCCAACGTGGCCGTGGTGACCTCGTGACGATGTTTGACATCGGTACTTTGGGCGACTTCGACCAGGGTATTCCGCGCCAACTGCACGTCGGGGGACGGACCTTGGTGGCGGTGCGCATCGACGAGACGCTCTACGTCTTGGATGACCGTTGCAGCCACGAAGAGTTCAGCTTGTCAGAAGGTGAAGTGGACGTGGAGACCGCCGAGATCGAGTGCGCGCGTCACGGGGCGATGTTTCGACTTTGTGACGGGGCCGCGGTGACGCTTCCGGCGACCCGTCCGGTGGCCCACTACGACGTGCAAAATGTCAACGGTCGTCTGGAGGTGTTGGTGCCGT
This sequence comes from Acidimicrobiales bacterium, assembly GCA_035533495.1. Taxonomy (GTDB): domain Bacteria; phylum Actinomycetota; class Acidimicrobiia; order Acidimicrobiales; family RAAP-2; genus RAAP-2. Next base: position 2,486 of record DATLTW010000054.1, read on the forward strand.
GAGTTCGACGCTAAAGATCGAGGGACTGCGGGTCGAGGTCGCGGGCAAAGAGGTCATCAAGGGCCTCAGTCTCGCCATGCACTCGAGCGAGGTCCACGCCATAATGGGCCCCAACGGCTCGGGAAAGTCAACCTTGGCCCACGCGCTGACCGGTCACCCGGGCTATCGCGTTCTTGATGGTTCGGTCACGATTGACGGCGTCGAACTCTTGACCATGACGCCGACCGAGCGGGCTCGCGAGGGCCTGATGCTCGTACTCCAACAACCATTCGAGATACCCGGCGTGCGGTCCTTCGATCTGCTCGTGGCCGCGGGCGCCGACCCCGTGACATTGCGTGCGAGGATGCTCGACGAAGCGCGTCGAATTGAGTTGGCGCCCGAACTGCTTGATCGCTTTGTCAACGTCGATCTCTCGGGGGGCGAGCGCAAGCGCGCCGAGATGATCCAACTCGGCGTGCTACGTCCGAAGTTTGCCCTGCTCGACGAGATTGATTCGGGTCTCGACGTCGACGCGTTGGACGTGGTCGCGCAACGCCTGGTGGCCGCAACGAAGGAGTGGAACTGTGGCGTACTGGCCATCACGCACTTTCGCCGACTCTTGCTCGAACTTACGCCGACGATGATTCACGTGATGAGCGACGGCCGGATCGTGGCGACGGGGGGACCTGAGCTGGCGGTGACACTCGAACGCGATGGCTACGACATCTTTCGCGCTACGCCGGCTTTGGACTAAGCCAGCTCCTCGAGTCCCTGACGGAGCGCGTTCCACGCCAAGGTCGCGCACTTGATTCGAACCGGGAACTTCACGACGCCCTGGAGCGCGGCGAGCTCACCCAATGTTCTCAAGTCGAGTTCGTCGTCGTGCTCTTCATCTGGCGACTGCGATGACGCGGGTCCCGCCATCAACTCTTTGAACGTGTCGATGGTGCTCTGGACCTGCGCGAGCGAGCGGCCCTTCACGGCCGCGCTCATGAGCGAGGAGGAGGCCTGAGAGATCGAACAACCGTGCCCGGTTAGTTTGATGTCTTCGAGTACGTCGCCACGAACATCGAGATAGATCACCACGTCGTCGCCGCACAGCGGGTTGAAGCCCTCCACCCGGTGAGCCGGCGGAGTGGCCAACTCACCTCGATTGCGCGGTGAGCGGTAGTGATCGAGGATGATTTCGCGGTACAGGTCTTCGAGATTGGACACGACTAGCCAAACATCTTGAGGGTGTGTTCGATCGCCTCGAGGAGAACGTCGGTGTCCTTTTTCAATGAGTAGGGCCCGAACGACGCCCGCGCCGTGGCGGCGAGACCAAAACGCCGCATGAGGGGCTTTGCGCAGTGGTGACCCGGTCGTACGCACACGCCAAACTGATCGAGGACTTGGGCGACGTCGTGGGGATGCACGCCCTCGACGTCCAGACTGATCACCCCGCCTCGATCGACCGCGTCTAATGGGCCGATGACGCGAACTCGCCCATCGAAGGTCAACTCCAATCGCCTCAGGGCGTCATCGGTGAGATCGCGTTCGTGCGCGGCCACGTCAACCATTCCGAGTCCTTGGAGGTACCGCACGGCGGCGTTAAGTCCGACCGCCTCGGCGATGGGTGGCGTCCCGGCCTCAAAGCGAGTGACGCCTCGAGCGGCGGTGTACCCGTCGGTGCGCACGTCGGCGATCATGCCCCCGCCGCCGAGAAAGGGCGGCATGGCGTCCAAGATCTCTTCGCGGGCCCAGAGAACGCCGATTCCCGTGGGCCCGAGCATTTTGTGAGCGGAGAACGCGAGAAAATCGAGGTCGAGCCCGCTGACGTCCGTGGTGTCGTGGGCCACGGACTGCGCCCCGTCGACGGCGATGAGTGCCCCCACCTGGTGGGCGGCGCTCGCCAGTTGCCGTAGGGGATTCTTCGTGCCGAGCACGTTGGACATGCCCGTGATGGAGAGCAGGCGCACTCCCTCAAGGAGTTCATCGAGGTTGGTTAGGTCGAGTCGAAAGTCGTCCGAGACCGGAATGAATCGGACCTCGATGCCCGTGGTCTCGCGAAGTTGAAACCACGGCACGATATTGGCGTGATGCTCCATCTCGCTGAGCAACACCACGTCGCCGGGTCCGAGGTTGGCCGCGCCCCAGGACTTCGCGATGAGGTTCATGGATTCGGTTGTGTTCTTCGTGAAGACGATCTCGCTGGCGCCGCCGGGCGCGTGGATGAAGTTAGCGACGCTGGTGCGGGTCCCCTCGTAGGCCTCAGTGGCCTCGTTGGCGGTCTGGTAGACCCCGCGGTGCACGTTGGCGTGCCGTAGTTCGTAGTAACGGCTCATGGCCTCGATGACCGCGCGTGGCTGGAGTGAACTCGACGCGGTGTCGAGGTACGTGATCGTCCGGCCGTTCACGACGCGCGTGAGCTGGGGCACGTCCGCACGAACCCGCCGGGCGCTGAAGCTGCTCACGCGCTGACCGGTCGCCACGCGTCGTAGCCGTCGTGGTCGATCTCGGTGGCCAGTTCGGGTCCCCCGGAGTGCACGATCTGGCCGTCGAAGAGGACGTGGACGAAGTCGGGGCGTATCTCGTCGAGCAGTTTGACGTAGTGCGTGACGACGATCGCCCCCATGGCGGGGTGTTGCTCACGCACCGTTCGAACGCCCTTGGCCACGACGCGCAGGGCGTCAATGTCTAGACCCGAGTCGGTCTCGTCGAGCAACGCCACGACGGGATCGAGCAACGCCATCTGTAAGACCTCGTTGCGCTTTCGTTCGCCGCCGGAGAATCCGTCGTTCAAGTGGCGTTCGGCGAAGGCGCGGTCGATGCCGAGTCGATCCATCCACTCCGCGAGATCGAGACGGACCTCGAGCACGCTGAGCTCCTCGAGGCCCTTGCGTGCGGCGATCGCTTGACGTAAGAACTGGATGACCGACACCCCACTGATGGCCTCGGGGTACTGAAAGGCGAGGAAGATGCCCGCTCGAGCCCGTACGTCGGGCGTCCAGGTGGCGATATTCTCCCCCCGCAGCAAGATCTCACCGCTGGTCACTTTGTAGCCGGGGTGGCCCATGATCACGCTCGCCAAGGTTGACTTGCCCGCGCCGTTAGGACCCATCAGCGCGTGCACTTCGCCTTCGTTGACGATGAGATCGACTCCCCGAAGAATGGGGGTCCCTTCGGCTTCGGCGTGCAGGTTCCGTAGTTCGAGCAGCGTTTGTGGCACGCAGCGAGCCTACTGGTGCGGTCTCATTCGATGACCGCTGCTACCAGCCGCGTTGCACCCACTCCTCGAGGTGTGGACGCTCCGCGCCAATGGTCGACGACGCGCCGTGACCGGGCCAGATCGTCGTCGCTTCATCAAAGACGCGAAAGAGTCGCTCTTCAATTGACGTGATGATGGTGGCGAAGCTGCCGCCCTCGAACGTGGTGTTACCCGGTCCACCGGGAAACAGCGTGTCACCGGTGAAGAGCAGGGGCGTGTCTTCAAGCGAGAAGCAGATGCTGCCCGGCGTGTGGCCCGGGGTGTGCACTGTTCGCAGGCGCAGATCACCCACGGCGTGGACCGTGTCGTCTTCAATGAGGTGGTCGTAGCTTGGCAGCATGCCCGCGTCTTCGGCGCGAACCCACACGTCAATGCCCGCCTCGCGCACCTGCTCGACGGCGCCGATGTGGTCCCAGTGACCGTGGGTCTCGAGCACCGAGGTCACGCCAAGGCGTTTTGCGACTCGCAGCAAACGATCGTGTTCGTTGGCCGCGTCGAGCAGCGTTGACTCACCGGTGCGCCGACATCGAACGACGTAGACGTTGTTTTCAATGGGGCCGACCACGAAGCGGTGGACCTCGGCCGAAGCATCAGACCAGACCAACTCCACGTCGTCCATCCCCTAAGAATGGCACGAAAATTTACCCCGTCCAGATTGGCTAATCTCAATCTGGACGCTCAATGCGCCAGAGAAGATGAGGGCTTGCGATGAACTTTGGCTTTAGCGAAGAGCAAGACGAACTCCGCAAGATGGTGCGCCGTTTTTTAGAGGAGAAGTCGCCCGAGAGCGAAGTCCGCCGTCTTATGGCGACCCCGGAGGGCTACGACCCGGCCGTGTGGGCCCAGATGGCCAATGAACTGGCCCTACAGGGTCTTGGCATTCCCGAGGAGTTCGGGGGACAGGGTTTCGGCCCCGTTGAGCTCTACGTGGTCTTTGAAGAGATGGGCGCGGCACTGTTCTGCTCGCCGTACTTTTCCACCGTTGCGCTCGCGGCGAACGCGTTGCTCTTCGTCGGCAGTGACGCGGACAAAGCGAGGTACCTGCCGGGCCTGGCTTCGGGCGACACCATCGCCACGCTCGCCGTCACCGACGACGCCGGACAGTGGGACCTCAGTGCGACGTCAACCATGGCGACTCCCTCGGGCGAGGACTTTGTCCTTGACGGTATTCGCAACTACGTCACCGACGGATCGATCGCCTCGTTGCTGCTCGTTCCGGCCATGACCGCCAAGGGCCTCTCGCTCTTCGCCGTCGAGGGCGACGCTAAGGGCGTCACGTGCGAGTCGCTCTCGACCATGGATCAGACCCGCAAACAGAGCCGCATCGAGTTCAAGGGGGCGCCCGCGAAGCTGGTGGGCGAAGAGGGCGGCGCGCTGGCGGGTCTCGAGGCGACCTTGCAGGTCGCTGCCGCGGCGTTGGCCGCCGAGCAAGTTGGCGGTGCCCAGCGCGTGCTCGATAGTTCGGTGGAGTACGCGAAGAATCGTGTGCAGTTTGGTCGACCGATCGGTTCGTTCCAAGCGATCAAGCACAAGTGCGCCGACATGCTGCTTGACGTGGAGTCCGCGAAGTCCGCGGCGTACTACGCCGCCTGGGCCGCGCAAGAGCGCAACGACGAGTTACCGATCGCGGCGAGTCTGGCCAAGTCGTTCTGTTCCGAGGCTTATTTCCACTGCGCGGCCGAGAACATCCAGATTCACGGCGGCATTGGCTTTACTTGGGAACACCCCGCGCACCTTTACTTCAAGCGCGCGAAGAGTTCTGAGTTGTTCTTAGGCGACCCGGCGTACCACCGTGAGCTACTGGCCCAACGCCTAGGCATCTAGTCGCCCGTGCTCGCTCACGAGCAGCTACGAAGTGGTGACTCGCTACTTGACCTCAAGATCTCCAGCGCCGTGGCCCGTCCGGTGGCCGCTCACGTGCTCGTTCTCGTGCACGGGCTCCCTCGACTTACCGGCATGGGTCGTCAAGCGGCGGGACTTCTGCCCGAGCTCGCCGAGCACGTGGCGAGTGAATCGGGTTGGACGGTGGCCACGGGCACACTCTCGGGCGTGGGTGGCAGCACGGGTACGTTCTCGGCGAGCCAGTGGCGCCAGGACTTGGGTCAGATCCTCGATCGGGTGGCCGAGGGCGACCAACCCATCTCGTTGGCGGGATTCGGCTTTGGCGGCTCGCTCGCGCTGGCCGTGGCGGCGGACGACGAGCGAGTTCGCGGCGTGGCCACCTTCGCGGCGCCCGCGCACTTACAGCCCTGGGCCGGTACCGCCGAGGATATCCATTACGCCGTCCAGGTTGCGGGGGTCGTCGGGAACGAGCGGGATCTCCTCGCGCCCGACGAGCTGTACAAGGACTTACTCGCCGTGGATCCAATGCGCGCGATCAAGAAGATTCCCCCACGTCGCCTGCTCATCGGCCACGGCACCGACGACGTCGAGGTGCCCGCGTCGGACGCGCGGGATTTGGTCGCCGCGGCCGAAGGTCGAGCGGAACTTCGTCTCATACAAGGCGCGGGTCACCAACTGCGTGCCGATCCCCGGATGGTGGCGACGTTGCTAGGTTGGCTCGACCGGCACCGCTAAGAGCGCCTCGTCGAGGGCTCGGCGAATGTCGCGAGCCGCGAGACCAGGCTCACTGGCCTCGGTAATCGCGCGCACCACCACGAAGTGGCGAAGCCCGAGCGTGACGAGCGCAGCCACGTTCGTCTCGTTCACCCCGCCGGTGACATAGACCGGGCGTGGACTGCGCGTCTGACATTCGACGGCGTAGCGTACGCCCGTGCCCGTGCGACCGAGTTTGGTCGGGGTCGGAACGATCGGGCCGGCGCTGAGGTAGGTGACGTTCTTACCCAAGGCGTCATCGAACTCGCTTGGCGAGTGTGTCGAGAGCCCGACTATGGCATCGGGACCCAGAATCTCCCTACAACGTTCGACGCTGACGTCATCTTGCCCGACGTGCACACCGTCACCACCCGCCTCGAGCGCGAGTTCGGGTGAGTCGTTGACAATAAAGGGCACGTTGAACTCTCGACAGATCGAGGCGATCATTCGAGCCTGATCCAACTGTGCCGGCCCGGACAAGGTCTTTTCTCTGAGTTGGACGACGTCGACGCCTCCTTTCAGTACGCCCGGTAAGAAGATCGCCATGTCCTCGCGTACCGGCACGCATAGATAGAGACGGCGGGTCGCGAGGTCGTACACGTCCACCACGATAGGAGTTGATTCACGGGGCGCCACGCGTGACAACGACGTGGGGCAGAATGGGGCTATGCAGATTCCCGCCAAGGCTGAGTACGCCATTCGCGCGCTCTTGACGCTGGCGGCCAGCGACGTCTCGGTGAGTGCCGACCATCTGGCTCATGAACAGGATCTGCCGGCTAAGTTTCTCGGCGCGATACTCTCTGACCTTCGTCGCGGCGGACTGGTCACCAGTCAGCGCGGCCCCGAAGGCGGATTCAAGTTGGCCCACGACCCGGACCAGATCATGATCGCCGACATCTTGCGCGTCGTGAGTGGACCGATGGCCGGTGTTCGCGGGATGCGGCCCGAAACGCTCGTCTACGAAGGCGAGGCGACGCACCTGCGCGACGTGTGGGTGGCCGTGCGCGGCGCCCTTCGCGAGGTGCTCGAACACGTCACGTTGGGTCAGGTGCTGCGCGGGGATCTGCCGGTCGCGGTGACGCGCTTCACCGAGGATCCCGACGCCTGGATTACCCGCGTCATATGAACCGTTTCCATACCGACGGTGCCTGTCGCGGTAATCCCGGTCCCGGAGGTTGGGCGTGGGCGAATGGTCCCGAGGAGTTCGCCAGCGGCGCCGAGGGCCACACGACGAATCAGCGCATGGAGATCCGAGCGGTGATCGAGGCGCTGCAGGAGCATCCCGAGGGTCCGATCGAGATCGTCAGCGATTCGACGTACGTGGTGAAGTGTTTTCACGATTCGTGGTACGTCGGATGGCTCCGGCGAAACTGGAAGAACTCCAAGGGCGAGCGAGTGGCGAACCAAGACCTGTGGGAACAGCTGTTACCGCTGGCGCTCGAGAGCGGACGCGACGTGACGTTCTCGTGGGTGAAGGGTCACTCGGGGGACCGCATGAACGACTTCGTCGACGAACTCGCGACCCAGGCCGCCGACGCCCAGCGGGGCCGACACTCGTAGTTCGCCTTGCGTGGACGAAACGGCAGAAACATTAGGATTTCCCCGGGGGATGACGCAGTACTACTGAAGGGAACGACCGTGGCAAACGAGGTCCAGCAGTTCGATGTCGTCGTGATTGGAGGGGGTCCTGGTGGCTACGCCGCGGCCCTTTACGGCGCGTCCGCCGGTCTCAATATGGCCATCGTGGAGCGCGACAAGGTAGGAGGCACCTGTCTTCACCGGGGCTGCGTACCCGCCAAGGAGTTCCTCGAAACCGCGCACGTGCGTCGAACGGTCGAGCACGCGAGTGAATTCGGGGTCACCCCCAAGAGTGTGTCGGTGGACTTTGCGGTCAGCCAGCAGCGCAAGAACGAGATCGTCGAGCGCCTCTTCAAGGGCCTCTCGGGTCTGCTCAAGGGCCGCAAGGTTACGATTTTTCAAGGTACCGGTCGACTCGAAAAGGACTTGAGCGTCACCGTGCTCGACGGCGCGGACGCTGGCGTCGTTGCGCGGGGCACCAACGTGATCCTGGCCGCGGGATCGGTGCCGCGCACGCTGCCCGGCTTTGAGGTCGACGGATCGATCGTGGTGACTTCGGATGAGTTCTTGGACTTGAGCGCCCTGCCGTCCACCGCCGCGGTGATTGGCGGCGGGGCCATCGGTTGTGAGTTCGCCTCGCTGTTGGCGGATTTGGGCACCAAGGTCACGATTCTCGAGAGTCTGCCGTCGATCTTGGCGGGCTGTGACAGCGAGGTCGCGAGCGTGGTGCAGCGCTCGTTCAAGAAACGGGGCATTGAGATTCGCGTCGGGGTGAAGATCACCGGGCACAGCCCGAAAAAGGGTGCCACCACTATCGCCATCGAGGGTGAGGAAGGCGTCGACACTGACATGGTCGTGATGAGCGTGGGGCGGCGCGCGCGCACCGAGGGTCTGCTCGGCGAGGGCACGGGCGTCGTTCTTAACGATCGCGGCTTCGTCGTGGCCGACAACTATCAGCGCACCGGTGCGGCGCACGTCTTCGCCGTCGGTGACGTGGTCGCCGACACGCCCCAGCTCGCCCACGTCGGCTTCGCTGAAGCGATTGTCGCCATCAAGACCATCCTGGGCGAAGCCGTCGTGCCCGTGGACTACGACCGCGTGCCCTGGGCCATCTACTCCAACCCCGAGGTGGCGTTCTGCGGACTGACCGAAGCACTCGCGAAGGAGAAGGGTTACGAGGTCGTGGTGAAGAAGGATCCCTTCGGCGGCAACAGTCGCGCGCAAATCATTGGCGACACCGAAGGCGTGGTGAAGATCATCGCCGAAAAGCGGGCCGACGGCACGGCCGGTCAGATTCTGGGCGTGCACATGGCCGGTCCCTGGGTCACCGAACAGCTGGGCGCGGGCTACTTCGCCGTCAACTGGGAGGCGACGGCCGAGGAAGCCGCCGCGTTGATCCAGCCGCACCCGTCGCTGTCGGAGACCTTTGGCGAAACGCTCCTCGCGTTGGCCGGAAGGGGATTGCACGTTGGTTGACATCACGTTCATTAAATCTCCCTAGAGAATTAGTCGGTCTAGAGAGATTCCACTGGACTTGTCGGCGTGACCGAGGTCTCCTGGCGATGGCCTGAAGGCTGTACGGTGCCCATGAGGGGCCCAGCGAGGGACGAGCACAGCATCGTGGTTCGCGGCTTTTGGGCGGCTGGGAGTTCTGTCATTGGCTGCCCTGTGACGCCGGATTATCCACCCCCTCTCGGCATTGACGCGGTGAGTTGGCTTAGTCGACAATTCGATTTCTTAGAGTCCCGTTCGTTGGCTAGTCATGTAGGGCGGTCGACGCTGGAATCTGAGTTATCCATTCTCGGACCGATTTGAATTGTTGTTCTGGGTTCGGTCGAGAATTGAATGCGTATACGCTGCCGATTGTGAGAATTCTCCACTTATCAATCGGAAGTTGGCGGAATCTTCGGGACGTTGACTTGGAGATCCCTGAAGGCGCATCGCTTGTGTGTCTGGTGGGAGAAAATGGCACTGGGAAGAGCACCGTCTTGGAACTGCTGTCCGCGGCCGCACAACATCTTGGTATAACGCAGGGCGGAGGGGCAAATCGGGGTAATCCCTTTGCTGAGGCGACAGACCTTGTCCTCAGGGTTCGCGTTCCCATCGGTGATCTGGCTACGACGATGCAACTGGTGGAGAGCTTGGGTGATTCGTGGAGTGGAGAAATCGAGCTTGTTTATACTGTTGGACAGAGTCTGACGACTCGCGCGATCGGCATTACTCATACCCAAAACGCTGCGGCAATCGCGGATAGTGCAATCGCCGAATTGAGGAGGGTTAGCGAGACGCGGCACCTCTTCTTAGATTCGGATCGTGCTTATCCGCCGACAGGGTTCAATCCACAGCTTTACCAAGAGATTTTCAATCAGGACTTTAGTGACGCTTCATTTAATAGACAGATGTCTGGACGCCCGTCAAAAACTCTGTACGAAGAATGGATTAAATATCAGGTTGGAGTCGACGAGAGAGCGGCGGCTCAACTGGTCGCAGAGTTTCGCTCAGCACGGGCTTCTGGCGGAAGTAACCCGGAGTTCATAGATCCTTTCGACGGATACCGAATCCTCCTCAACCGCATTTTGCCACACTTACGGTTTGTTGGAGTCGAGGCGTCAGGAGCCAACCGGACGGTCCTGTTCAATAGTTCTGGCGTGGACATGACGTTTGCACAGTTAAGCGGTGGCGAAAGAGAGATTGCGTTTCTGACTGGTCAGATCGACCGATTCAAGTTGCAGCGCGGTCTCCTGCTTGTTGATGAGCCTGAGCTGCATCTTCATCCTGACTTGCTTCGAACTTGGCTCGCGTTCCTCCGAGACACGATCAGCGATGGGCAAGTTTGGTTCGCAACCCACTCGTTGGAAGCGGTTGAAGTGGCGGGTCCCAGAGCAACGTTTGTGTTTGAGCGCGATGGAAACTCTCGGCTTGTCCATAATCCGCGTCAACTTTTCGGGAGGCCGGTCTTGTCCGCACTTTCGGCGGCGATTGGGTCGCCCGCTTTCTCGATTGCAAAGCTTCGATTTGTTTTCGTTGAAGGAGATCGGCAAACGCGGGAGCGTGAACGATTCTATGCGGTCTGTGGAGAGCCAGAGACCAATCGCTTTCTGGAAGGCGGGGGATGCGAGGAGGTTCTGCGTCGACTGGAACACATTTCTGAGTTGGCTCTTGCGACAGATGAACAGCTGAGAGTCGGAGGCGTGATTGACAGAGACTTTCGATCTAATGTAGATGTCGCGAAGTTGCAGACGGATTATGGTGTGCACGTACTTGGGTGTCACGAAATTGAGAACGTGTTTCTTCATCCGGCTTCGATTGAAGT
>DATLTW010000055.1:0-3782 GCA_035533495.1 Acidimicrobiales bacterium
ATACCAACGGTATTGGGAAAGGCGCCGCCCTCGACCAACGCGGATCGCCCTAAGAGCTCTTCGCCAAAAGGGTCATCGCCGTTGAGTACGGGCACCAGTCGAACGGCGGCACACCCTTCGTCACGTTCGCTGAACGCGAGAAACGTCCGAAAGGCGTCCACCCCGTCCAACCGATTCCCGGGACGCTCGGGGAGAATTTCACGCCACTGCTCGCCGTCGACCAGCCGGGCCAGCAGTCGAAAGTCCGTCGCGTCCTCGTTGGTGATCTTCAGCCACCAGCCGCGTCCTTGGGCGTCGGTGAAGTGCTCGACGCCATATTCAATGCCGTGTCGGCGCTCTTCGAGGACCGCGAGATCGCTCGTGGGCTCATCGGCCCTCAGGTATCGCACTTCACTCGTCATCGACGAACTGATCATCACGGCGATCATTGCGTCGTCGCGGCTGCGCCCCACCGAAACGCTGTACTGCGCGTCGTCTTCTTGGTAGACCAAGACGTCCGCCGCGGCGCGAGAACCTAGTTCGTGTCGCCAGAGCTGCCACGGCCGCATCGCGTCGTCGACGCGGGTGTAGAAGAAGTGACGACTGTCACTGGCCCACGCGAATCCGTAGTACACGTCGTCGAGTTCGTCGTCGATCGGTGGCTGGTCGGCGAGGGGCCGTACGGTCACGTGGTGACGCTCGCTCCCTTCAAAGTCGGTGCCGACCGCGACCCAGCGGTCGTCGGGACTTAGCGCGAGCACGCCCACCGAGAGGAACTCACGCCCCCCGGCTTCGAGGTTTTCGTCCAGAATCACTTGCTCGCCCTTGATCGTGGTCAAGGGATCAATGACCGGCGGCGTGAGATCGTCGCCCGTCGCTGGCACGCGAGCACTGAGGGGGTAGTTGAGCCCCTCAGTAGTTCGCTCGAAGTACCACCAAGCGCCCTTTCGCACCGGTACCGATATGTCGGTCTCTTCGATGCGATTCTTGATCTCTTCGTAGAGTTCGTCCTCGAGTGCCTTGAGGGGCGCGAGCTCTTGGGCGAGAAACTCGTTCTCAGCCCGCAGGTGCGCGAGGACCTCTTCGCTGTCGCGGTCCATGAACCAGTAGTAGGGGTCGATCCGGGTGTCGCCGTGACGGACAATGCGGTGGGGGCGTTGGGGAACGGCGGGAGGGGAGGGCACTACTCCACTTTGCCAGTAATTGTGGCATGTTCGGTCGGTGAGTTAGTACTATGTGCATAGGGAATATTCCAGAGGAGAACGATGGCGATTGACAATCTGGACTTCAGTCGTTACCAGTTGGGCTGGTCGGACGACCAGTTACCAGTCTTCAAGCCGAAGAAGGGCCTCAACGAGTCCATCGTTCGAGAGATGTCGGCGATGAAGAGCGAAGAGCCCTGGATGCTCAAGTTTCGCCTGGACGCGTTGAAGCGATTCGAAAAAAAGCCGATGGTGCCGTGGTTCGCCGACCGAATGCCCGATCTCGATTTTGACAACATCTACTACTACGTCAAGCCCACCGATCATCAAGTGAACAGTTGGGAAGATCTGCCCGACGCGATCAAGAACACCTACGAAAAGTTGGGCATTCCTGAAGCGGAGCGTAAATACTTAGCGGGCGTCACCGCCCAGTACGAGTCGGAGGTGGTGTTTCACCGCAATCGTGAGGACTTAGAGCGTCTCGGCGTTCTGTTCTGTGACATGGATACCGCAGTGCGTGAGTACCCCGATCTCGTGCGTAAGTACTTCGGCACCATCATTCCGCCCAATGACAACAAATTTGCCGCTTTGAACTCCGCGGTGTGGAGCGGTGGATCGTTTATCTACGTGCCGCCGGGCGTGAACGTCGATCAGCCTCTGCAGGCCTACTTTCGTATTAACACCGAGAACATGGGCCAGTTCGAGCGCACGTTGATTATCGCCGATGAGGGGTCACAGGTCCACTACGTGGAAGGCTGTTCGGCGCCGGTCTATTCGACCGATTCGCTGCACTCCGCCGTCGTGGAACTCGTCGCGCTGCCGGGCGCGCGTATCACCTACACAACGATTCAGAACTGGTCGAACAACGTGTACAACTTGGTGACCAAGCGCGCGCGCGCCGAAGCCGAAGCGCACGTCGAGTGGATTGATGGCAACATTGGATCGCGCTTGACGATGAAGTACCCCTCGGTCTATCTCATGGGGCCCAAGGCCTCGGGCGAAGTACTCTCGGTGGCCTACGCCGGAGCGGGACAGGTCCAAGACGCGGGCGCCAAGATGGTGCACTGTGCACCCGAGACGACCTCGACCATCATCTCGAAATCCATCTCGAAAGATGGCGGTCTCACGGCGTATCGCGGACTCGTCAAGGTAGAAGAGGGCGCGACCGGGGCGAAGAGCTTCGTGCGTTGCGACGCGTTGATCCTCGACGAGATTTCGACTTCCGAGACCCGGCCCTACATGGAAGTCGGCGAACAAGACGCCTCCATCGGCCACGAGGCCACGGTCTCTAAGATCGGCGACGATCAGCTTTTCTACCTGATGAGCCGGGGGTTGACCGAGAGTCAGGCCATGGGCATGATCGTGAACGGATTCATCGAACCCGTGACGCGCACGTTGCCCATGGAGTACGCCGTGGAGTGGTCGCGGCTCATCGAACTGCAGATGGAAGGCTCGATCGGTTAACGGGGACGACGCCACATCGTGTACAACGGTGGGCCCACCCTGACGGGTTTGAGCGTCTCACGAAGTTCGTAGCCAAAGCGGCGATAGTACGCGAGGTTGTCCTCGTTCTGGGTCTCTAGGTAGCCCCCGACGACTTCGGCGTCGGCCAGGGCCAGTCCGTGATGCATCAACATTGTGCCTACGCCGCTTCGCTGAATCGATGGGTCGGCGACGAGTAAGAAGAGATACCAGTGGGCCTCCTTGGGGTGGGCCTTGGCCACGGCGCTGAGGTACTTGGTCCCGTCGATTAACGCACGCGGGCGGCGATAGAGCGCGCGAAACGTGCCGGGGATCTGGCTCAACTGCGTTCTCACCGACTGTGGGTAACGCCCCGCGGGGAGCCAGGCCGCTACGCCAACGACGGTGTCGTTGGGTTGGCGCACGCTCACGATGCGCCCACCCTCGCCAAAGTGCGCGAGATTGGCGCGAAAAAAGATTGAAAGACTACGAGAGCGCAGACGCTCGCTCGGCGAGAGAAAGCGGAAAAAGGGGTCGTTGAAGAAAGCTCGCATTGCCACGAGCGAGGCGCTCGTGAGTTCGCCCCTTGATAGAACACGTTCATCGAGCCGGAGGTCTGACGCCATGGGCATGAATCCTACGGTCACTAGCGGCGTGAAACAATGTCTTAATGGGAATGCGCGAGGAGTGTAAGCACTTTCAAAGTCGAACGTACAAGTCGGGCGAGGTGGCACGGTTTTGTGTGCTCGGCCTCGCCCCCGACCAACCGTGGTCCTGTCCGGAGAACTGTTTGACCTACGAACGCCGCAACGTGGACATTGGTTGGTCGCACGGCACTCTCGTGGATCGCCCGGTCGAAGCTCCTGGCACCGACGTGCCGATTGAAGAGCGCCGCGAGCTCTTGGAGTCGGCGAGTGAGATTGTCGGCGCCGTGGCGCCAGCGATGTTCGAAGAGCGCCGCCAACAACTCGAAGAACAAGCGAAGAAGAGTAGGCGCAGTCGGAAGTTCTGGCGCCGCTAGTCGTCGGTAAAAACCGCCGGGCGCCGTTCGATGAAGGCGTTCATCGCCTCACGAAGATCGTTGCTGAATAGGTGCGTCGTGTTCCAACGCGCGACGAAGTCGAGGCCTTCGGCCACGGT
>DATLTW010000056.1:0-5704 GCA_035533495.1 Acidimicrobiales bacterium
CGGCGACGCGGCTCCACCAGGTTCCGGCCGAAGTTCGCCGCGAAGGTGTAGCGGTTGTTAATCCGGAAGAAGCAAAACGAACTGATCAACATGTGCATGTCGAGGGCGTCGACGTCGCGGCGGAAGACACCTTCATTGCGGCCGCGTTCAAGCACCTGCTTGAGGATTTTGATCCCCGGACGGTCCAACCCCGGAAAGCCCTTCGCCGCCGTGACGAAACGGGCCTGCTGGACGTTCTCGTGACTGACCAGGCGACTGAAGTTGGGGTTGGCCTCGTGGCGGTCGAAGGTGGCCTCGGCCAGGCGACGGATCGCGGTCACCGGGTCGAGCGTCTCGACGTCGATGCTCTCCTCCACGACCCGGATGCTCTTGTAGGCGCGCTCCAGCGCGGCGACGTAGAGCAGTTCCTTGGATCCGAAGTAGTAGTAGATCATCCGCTTGGTCGTGCGGGTCCGATCGGCGATCTCGTCGACCCGCGCACCCGCGAGGCCGCGGTCGGCGAACTCCTCGGTCGCCACTTCGAGGATCTCCTGGCGCGTTCGTTCGGGGTCACGTTGGCGGCGCTCCGCCTTGACCGACTTGGCCTGCTCGACTCTCATCCGGACCCCTCGTCTCGTCGCTTCGACGGACCAACTAACTGTTTGGAACAATCCCACGGTAGCCGGGCTCGGTGCGGGCGCGAGGCAACATTGGCGACGCTGCGGCGAGGTCATCTCGCCCTCGAGCGCCAGCACGCGGCCGCTCACGATGCTCGTCTCGCCCGAGGCGAAGAACGCCTCATGCGTTCGCTCACTGAAGACAACCGGCACACTCTGGGCGCACGAGCACGCCACACCCGGTTCGGGCCCCTCGCCGCCAGTAGTGTCCAGCCCCATGGAGGACTCGAACCAGCCGACGCTTGACGTCGCCAAACTACGTGTCGCACGAGAGGGCAACGAGATCTTGAAATCGATCTCGTTTCGCGCCGTCCCCGGCGAGCTGATCGGTCTGCTCGGGCCGAGCGGCAGTGGCAAGAGCACCTTGATGCGCTCGCTCCTCGGCGTCCAGGCGATCACCGGCGGATCGGCGAGGATTCTCAACGCCGAAGTTGGTTCGCCAGTACTGCGCGGGCGGATCGGGTACATGGCCCAGGGTTCGGCCGTCTATCTCGACCTCACGGTCGAGGAGAACCTCCGCTATTTCGCCGGGGTATTGCGCCAAGCCCCCGCCGAGATTGCTCGGGTCTTGGACGTGGTCGCCCTCACCTCGTTCGCGAATCGCCTCGTGTCATCGCTCTCGGGCGGCGAGCAGGCGCGAGCGTCGCTCGGCATTGCTCTCCTGGGATCGCCCCGCGTCCTGATCTTGGACGAACCAACCGTGGGCCTGGATCCAATTCTGCGTCGCGATCTTTGGCGCACCTTCGGCGACCTCGCCCGATCGGGCGCCACCGTCATCGTGTCGAGTCACGTGATGGATGAAGCGGCCCGCTGCGCCAGGCTGCTCCTGCTTCGTGAGGGGAAACTCTTGTTCGATGACACACCGGCGTCGCTGCTCGCCACCTCCGGGGCGTCGAGCTACGACGAAGCGTTCGAACGCCAGATCGAAGGTGGCACGTGAGCTTGCGCCGAACGCTGCTCACGACGCGACGCATCCTCGAACAGTTGCGCCACGACCCGCGCACGATCGCCCTGCTCCTGCTCGTGCCCACGGCGTTGGTCGGTCTCCTGGCGTGGATCCTCACCAACCAGCCCGGCGCCTTCGACTCGATCGGTCCAAAACTATTGGGCGTCTTTCCTCTGGTGGTCATGTTCCTCGTCACGTCGGTCATCACGTTGCGCGAGCGCTCGCTCGGGACCCTCGAGCGTCTCTTCACCATGCCCCTCACCAAGGCCGATTTCGTCGCCGGCTACGCGCTCGCCTTCGGGGCGCTCGCCCTCGTCCAAAGCCTGCTCGTCTCGGTCCTCTCCTACACCTGGTACGGACTAGCCCATCAGGGCGTGCCGTGGCGTATCAGCGTCGTGGCGCTCTTGGCTGGCCTGCTCGGCACCGCGTTGGGACTGGCGCTCAGCGCCGTGGCCCATACGGAGTTCCAAGCCGTGCAGTTCATGCCGGCGTTTATCTTGCCCCAACTCCTCCTCTGCGGCCTCGTCATTCCCGTCGCGAAGCTCCCCACCGTGCTCCACGTCGTCGCTGACGCGTTGCCGATGACGGCCGCGGTGCACGCCATTGCCCCGCTGCAGTCGAACTGGTACTACGTGGGCCAGTTCGCCATCATGCTGGGGTACATATTCGTCGCCCTCTCGATCGGAGCGGCCACGCTTCGCCGAACGACCAAGTAGCCTCAATCGCCGGTGGCCATCGGTCAGATCAACGACCAAGGCACCAGTACGATCGACCACGGTCGTAGCGACAGAGGGGAGATGGGTTTCATGAGCGAAGCGACGTCGCGTCTTGGCTCGTGCTCGCCGTCGCGCCCCAGGAGCGTGCCGTGACGACGGGCCCGATACTCAAGGCCCGTGATCTCGTCAAGCGCTTCGGCGACCTCACGGCGGTCAAGGGCGTCAGTTTCGCCGTGGAGAAGGGCGAGAGTTTCGGGTTCCTCGGCCCCAACGGGGCTGGCAAGACCAGCACCTTACGCATGATCTCGGCGGTCTCTGAGCCGACGTCGGGTTCACTCACGATCCTTGGCCTCGATCCCCGCCGCGACGGTCCCCAGATCCGTGGCCGTTTGGGCGTCGTGCCACAAGAGGACACCCTCGAGCTCGAGTTGACCGTTCGCCAGAACCTAGAGATGTTCGGTCGGTACTTCGACATCGCGCGCGACGTCCTGCGCGAACGAGCGTCGGAGCTCTTGGAGTTCACTCAGTTGTCCGAGCGGGCGAACGACAAGGTCGACGACCTTTCGGGTGGCATGAAGCGTCGCCTGACCATCGCCAGGGCGCTGATGAACCAACCCGAGATCTTGATCCTCGACGAGCCCACGACGGGACTCGACCCCCAGGCGCGACACCTCGTTTGGGAGCGTCTCTACCGCCTGAAACGTGAAGGCGTCACGCAGATCATCACGACCCACTACATGGACGAGGCCGAGCAGTTGTGCGATCGCCTCGTCGTGATGGATCACGGCACCATCGTGGCTGAGGGGCCGCCCAGCGAACTCATTGCCCGACACTCCACCCGCGAAGTGGTCGAGCTGCGCTTTGACACTGACTCACACGAAGAGCTCCACGAGCGTCTCTCGCCCTTCGCCCAGAGGGTCGAGGTCCTGCCGGATCGCATCCTGTTGTACGTCAACGAAGGCGACGACACGTTGCGAGAGCTTCACGCCGTGGGCGTCATGCCCACGAGCGCGCTCGTGCGTCGAAGTTCACTCGAGGACGTCTTTTTGCGCCTCACCGGCCGGACCCTGGTGGACTGAGCATGTCCAACACCCTCGACGTCACCGCCGGCTGGTCCCGCTGGCGGCGCAGTTGGTGGTATCACGCGACGTACTACGCGCAAACGTGGCGCGGCTCCGTCGTGAGTACCGTCTTCTTTCCCATCTTCTTCCTCGCCGCCTTTGGCGTGGGAGTCGGACATCTCGTGAACGTCCACCACGGACTGGTCCAAGGTCAGACCTACCTACACTTCATCGCGCCGAGTCTGCTCGCCACGACCGCGATGCAACAGGCCGAGGGCGAGTCCCTCTGGCCCGTGCTCGCCGCGGTCAAGTGGCTGCGCACGTACCACGCCGCGGCGGCCACTCCGCTCGAGCCCGAGGACATCTTTTATGGGAAATTGGCGTGGGTCGTCACCCGATCCTTCCTCACCGGGGTCTTCTACACGATCGTCATTGGCTGTTTTGGCGCCATCGAGTCCTGGTGGAGTCTGGCGTTGCCCATTATCGGCGCACTCGTCACCCTGGCCTTCGCCGCACCCCTGGTCGCCTTCGCCGCCCGTTCGCAGACCGACGGTTCCTTCGTCACGATCTACCGCTTCGCCTTCGTGCCGATGTTCCTCTTCTCCGCGACGTTCTATCCGGTCTCGGCCTACCCCGGGTACCTGCGGCCCTTGGTGCAACTCGTCCCGCTGTACCACGGCGTCGCGCTCGCGCGCGCGGCCGCCTTCGGCCAGGGATCGTTGGGAGCAATCACGTTCCACTTCGCCTTCCTCGTCGCGATGGCGCTGGTCGGCATCGCCTGGGGCCGGCGCACGATGCGTCGGCGCCTGGTGGACTGATGCTGACGCGCGTTCTTCCTCGATTCGGTTCGCGGCGCTCGACGCACATCTTCGAGCGCAACTTCATGGTGTACCGCTCACAGTGGCTCATGCTGGTCTCAGGCTTCTTCGAACCTTTCTTCTACCTGCTCAGCATCGGGATCGGTCTCAACAGCCTCGTCGGCAACTTTCACGTCGGCGGGCAAGTCATTAGCTACGCCACCTTCGTCGCACCGGGGATGCTCGCCACCTCGGCGATGAACGGTGCGGTGATCGACTCGATCTTTAACCCCTTCTTCCGACTCAAGATCTCCCACGCCTACGAAGCCGTGCTCGCCACGCCACTGGACGTAAACGACGTGGCGCTGGGCGAGGTCTGGTGGGCGCTGGCACGCGCTGGCATCTACGCCGCGTCTTTTATCGTCTGTATGGCGCTGCTCGGCGACGCGAACAGCGTCTGGGTCGTGCTGTGTTGGCCTGCGGCCGTCCTCACCAGCTTCACCTTCAGCGCCTTGGGGCTGGCCGCCTGTACGTACATGCGCTCGTGGCAGGACTTCGACATCGTCGCCTTGGTTCAGCTACCCCTGTTCTTGTTCTCGGGGACGTTCTTTTCAATCTCGTCCTACCCAGGGTGGCTCGGGGCCATCGTGAGCGTTTCTCCGCTGTATCAGTCGACGTCATTGCTACGGGGTCTCGCCCTCGGACAGTTCGCGTGGATCATGACGTTTCGCATGGCGTACCTCCTCGTGCTCGCCTTCGTCGGACTGACGCTCGCCGCTCGACGCTTCCGGCGGATCCTCGTGCCCTAAGCGACGTCACGACAGGCACAGGGCATCACCAGCGAAATGCCACCGTTCCCAATATTTAACGTCATCACGTTCAAAACTCGTTGCGAGCCAGCAACTGCGAAGTATTGGATACGTCCGACCTCACGATTACTTCACCGACATCGTGACGAAATCGCGATTTTCCCACGTTTCAAAGAATCGTCCCGGGGGTTGAACCATCGTGGCAAGTAAATCCCTTCCGTTGGCCGCCGTCGCCAGCCCGTTGGAGCTTCGAGGTGAATACGTAGCGAAGACTGTCCAGTACGGATTCATGTCGAGCGTCATCGCCCGAACAGCCCCCGCGCGCACGAGAATCTCGGCGAGATCAACAATGTTCATCTGCCCCACCACGTACACCAACGCACCACTGCGGGTGACGCCGAGCCCGGAGCGCCACGTATTGACAACTTCGCCCAGCGCACTGCCCCAGACGGCGGTGTCCGCGGGGTTGAGTCCAGGGACTGGTCGGCCCTTCTCCACGAGCAAGGTCAGATTCTGGCGAACCGCGACCACGTTGGAGGTCATCCCCACGTCGCGCCCCCACTGGCCAACGGTCGCGAAGCCGTTGCGATAGATGACGAGCGACGCGCCGCCCACGCGCAGCGGCGCCACCAAACGGCCCTCGCTGAAGTACCCGCCCATCGTGTCCTTCATCAAAAAGCCACCGTTGAACGCCGCGACCAAGGTCCTCGACGCGCTCG
>DATLTW010000057.1:0-3563 GCA_035533495.1 Acidimicrobiales bacterium
GGCGGTGGACGCCTATACGGTGGCCTACAACTTGGTCATACCGTTCTCGGCGTTCCCGATCTCGATCGCGGAGCAGCAGATCTCCTACATGGCGCACCCCTCGTCGTTCTCGCCCACCTTTACGGGCAACCCGATCGGCACCGGACCGTTCATGGTGAAGTCGTGGCAGGTGGGCGTGGAGTCACAGTTCGTCCGCAACCCGAACTATTGGCGCTCGGACGCGCACAACCGCCAACTGCCGTACCTCGGCGGCATCAACTTCAAGACCATCGTGGACAATTCGTCGCGCAACCAAGCACTCCAGAGTGGCTCGGTGGACATGATTCTCCAGCAAGATGGCACTGAGATCGCGGCCTTGAAGAAGATGAAGAACGTCTCGTACGTCACCGACATCAACGCGCCCGTCGACCCCGCGGTCAACTGCCTCATCTTCAATACGACGGCGACGTTGAATCAGTACTTCTGTTGGGCGGGTGAGTTCGCGTCCATTGGGGTGCCGGGAACCTTGCAGTACCTCCTGAAGGGCCAGGCCGCGCCGGCCGCGGTCCAAGACGCCGACTGGGTGGGCACCCAGGGTGCGGTCAATCCCTCGACGTTGCAGTGGGACACGAGCTTAAAGCCGGTGGTCAATGACGTGAATATTCGCAGGGCCTGCGCGATGGCGATCAACCGCAACACGTACTTCAAGGTGGTCGACAGCAAGGTGGGCTCGGTGGCGGACGGAATCTTCCGAAAAACCTCGCCCTTTTACAAGAACCCCGGTTGGCCAGCGTACAACCCTAAGAAGGCGAAGGCCCTGGTGGACGCATACAAGGCAGCCCACAACGTCAGCGAAGTCGGGTTTTGCATCGAGACCGTGTCGGGCAGCTCCTCGTCGCTCCAAGCGTTCTCCTTGTTCCAGCAACAGTTGAAGGCGGTGGGCATCACGGTGACGCCGCGGCCTTCGGTGCAGAGCACGTTGATCAACAACGTGATCTACGGTGAGTTCGACTGCTCTGAGTGGAATCAGTTCGGTGGCGTTGACCCGTCGCTGAACTACGTGTGGTTCATTTCCTTGAACGCGACGGCCTCACCGGCCGTTGGGGGACTCGGGATGAACGCACTTCCGGCGGGCACGTACATCGCCGGAGCGGTCAACTTCGCACACCAAGGGGACTCCACGATTGAAAACTCCATGTTGGCGGCGCTCGCGTCCAAGCCCGGTTCGGCCGCGGAAAAGAAGGCGTGGCAGACTGTCAACTCGCAGTTCGCCAAAATCGTTCCCTACGTGTGGATCGACTCGTTAGTTAACGCCTGGGCGGCGAGAAGCACCGTGCAGAACTGGGTCTCGGGAACCGCCGGTGACGGAACCACGCCGGTCCTTAGCCCCGACGGAGGGGCGGCGCGATGGGACCAAATCTGGAAGTCGTAGTTCGACCCATATAAATATCACGAACGAGCGGCGCTTTCGCGCCGCTCGTTCGTTGATTTAGGAGACCGTTTCAAGGATCTTGCCCTTGACGTGGCGCCACCAGAACAATGTGGAGAGCGCGAGTGACGCTGAAACCGCGGCCATGAGCGAAAACGGCAGGGCTGAGTTGATGGTAAAGAGGAAGCCCGACACGCCCGCCCCTAGCGCCAATGAGGCGGTGTTGGACGTCGTAAAGAGTCCTTGACGTCGGCCGAGTTCGCGACTCGCGGCGCCCTGACTCATGAGAGATGAGACCGCGGGCACGGACAGCGCCGCGCCGATCGACTCGAGGGATCCGAGAACGAGTATGAGATTGTTGTTGTGAATGTGAGGGTAGAGCGCGAGGAAGAACGCGCCGCTTAACAGCCCCGCAAGCGCGACGACGCGGCGATTGGCGTGATCGGCGAGTCGGCCGCCGAATCGTGCAAGCACTACCCACGGCACGCTAAAGAAGGTCCAGCTCAATCGAATCTGCAAGGTGCTCGCGTGGTGAGCGTGCAGCAAGAGGCTCCAGCACGCTTCGTAGACGCCAATGGCGAGCCCCGAAGCGCTCGCCGCGAAGAGCGACCCCACGAGTTGAGAGTTCCACTGCAACTTCGGTAGGGGCGAGGGGTCGAATGACTGGTCACCGAGAAAGGTTCGTGCCGCGACCAATGCGGCGCCGAGGCTTACCAAGCCAGTGACGAAAAAAGCCCAACCCAGATCGTTGACCGAGGCGACGACTCCCGCGACGGGGCCAACGGCGATGCCAAAGAGCTGCGCCGCAAAAATTTGCGACACGGCGCGGCCCCGCTCTGACTCTGAAAAGAGCGAAGCGACCGCGGACAGTGAAATGACCTCGATCGCGCCGGCCGACGCCCCTTGGAACGCGCGCGTCAGCGCGAGCCACGGGGCGGAGACGGGCAGCAGATAGGTCATGGAGGCGAGTCCGTAGGTCACGAGGCTCCCCACGAGCAGGCGTCGACGACCGAACTTGTCGGCCAGATGGCCAAAGGCGAACTGTGTAGCCACGCCCGCGACGAAGAACGTCGCCATGATCAGGCCGATGATGGTCGGCGTGCCGTCGCGATGTTCGAGAAAGAGTGGCAGGAGAGGGAGGCCGAGGGTCGCGCCCATCCACTGGATGGCCACGATGACAGTGAGGCGACGCAAGGTCTGTCGTGGCGTGCTCTGCGACATGACGACCACGCTATCGTTCGTGGCGCGCGATCTCAGGGTGAAGCAATCAGATCGTACGGCACTCGATCAAGATGAGGACACCTAGGATCACGTACACGTAGGGCATGAACGCCGTTGCGTGGTCGTTACCCCAACGCACAATGCGCGGGTGGTTCGCGATCCTTATCGCACTGAAGAGATAAATGATCTCCCAGAGAGCGAACGTAGCAACGGTCAGCGAGGCCTGCGCGAAGCCGTTGGCGCGAAACAGTGGTATCCAAACGGCCAGGCTGTCGCCACCCAACCCCATCGTCAACGCGAAGGTGGTCACGCTGCCGCGGCGAAACTGTTCATGCGCCTTGGCGTGATGACGCCACGAGTGCATCGCCAAGCCAAAGGGCGCCACGCACAGCAGTCCGATCCAGCGCAAGGGAATGGGCGCGAGGAGTGAGGCGACGCCGCTGGCCAGCATGATGATCGTGGCGATGGCCAGCGCGTGCGCCCATCCGACGCGTCGATATCGGGCCGGTTCGGTGACCACGAGTTGCGCACCGAAAGCGAAGAAGTCGTCGAACATGGTCCCAACAAACGCGAACGATGCGACGAGAAGGACGCCGAGTATCGAGTGCACCGGTTGACCTTACTTGAGAGTAGAAAAAGGACGAAAAAGCTGCCCGGTAGGCTGAACGAGATGATTGAACTCGTGTTGCCCCCCACGCGCGAACAACTTGAGCACGCCCGGCAGGTGGTTGCACAGTACGTCGATCCCACGCCGACGGTCACGATCTCTGTTCGCGGGAGAAAAGTTCTCGTAAAGCTCGAAAGTCTCCAGGTCACCGGTTCGTTCAAAATCCGCGGCGCTCTCGCGGCCATTGATGCGGCGCATATCGAGAACCCCACGGGCGCGGTCATCACCGCTTCGGCGGGTAATCACGGACTGGGCATTGCGCACGCG
>DATLTW010000058.1:0-5512 GCA_035533495.1 Acidimicrobiales bacterium
CCACCACCACCTGGGCATCGCTCTGGTGGCGGCATCGATCGTGGCGATCAGTGGATGGCTGTTGGTGGCTCTGGTGGGTCACGCGCACAAAGTCGTGCCCTTCATTTTGTGGTCGGCGCTGCGGGGGCGCGGTGTCAAGGAGAAGGCGGACGGCACCCAACTCATGTTCGCCGATCTCTACAATCACCGCTGGGCCGCCATCGTCTACGGACTCGTCTCGACTGGAGTGGGCGCGGTGTGTCTCGGATTTGCTGCGTCGTTTTCGATTGCCATCGCTATTGGCGGCGGACTTTTCATCGCCACCGGTCTCTGCGTGGCAGCAAACTTATCCCTGACTACATTGCGACTGTCGTCGGGCGCGAGCGCCGAACGAACCGTCGGCGAAGGCGCACCGAAGGCTTCCTGATTCCTGGGCCGTGGCGCAAGTTACACTAAAGATGAGCCGCGGGATAAACGTGAATCGCCGCGCGAGTTGACCGCCGGTTACGTTACGCCGGCGGCGCCAGGCAGCGACGCTTGGTAGAACCCTTCGCGGTTGATCGTTTCGAACTCGCGATGGAGGCACCGCTCATCGTCGCGCGCCGTTATCGTTCTCAGACCGGTGTCGAAACGGGCGTTCTCCCGACGCGCACCCGCCACAGTTTCGGCCCAGACTCCAGATAATCCCACGTGAATTCATCGGCGTGCTGAGCTTCGAATTGGTAGCGCAATGGTTTCGGGTCGTGGTCGTTGACGATCACGAACCCACCCCCCGGGGGGAGGTGATCGTAGGTGGAAAAGATCACGTCGTGGCGCTGTCCGTGAGGGAGGACCCGCACGTCGAGCTCTTGAACCTTTGTTCCATCACGGGCATCGCTCTCAGTGGTGGTGGTGGCGCTAATCAACGGCCTGGCAATCTTCACGCGCCACACCTCGGGTCCGGACTCGATCGCGTCCCAGGTGAAGTCTCCCGCGTGCTCGGCTTCGAACTGGTAGCGCAGTGGCTTGGGATCGTGGTCGTTGACGAGCACGTAACCACTTCCGGGCGCGAGGGTGTGGAACTCAGAAAAGATGATTTCGTGGCGCTGCGCCGGGGCCAGAGGACGCACGTCAAGTTCTCGAATCGCGGCATCGTCTGAGCCTTTGACGTGCGAGCGCAGCGTGATCGGCTCGCTCGCTACCGTCCGGACGAGTCGGTGCAGACTGGCCGTGGTCTTGACGGCGAGCACGGGTCTCGATGACCGCAGGGCGGCCCACGCCGAGGCGACCAGTTGGCAGGCCCGGTCACCGTGGCCGGCCTTGGAGAGTTCATTGGCCGCCTCGAGCAGTAGCGACAGGACGACTGCTTCGGAGTCGGCGCCCGGTACTTTCTGCGAGGGTAGGTCGTCCGAAGCGGCGGTAGTCAGACGGTGCATGTGCTCTAGCAGCTGAACGAGGTCCACGTTGTTATCTTCAAGGAGAGCGGGAAGCAGCAACTCGTTTTCCTTGACGACGTGGGTGGTGAAGAACGTGCCGATCTGCGTGGCCTGAGTGAGTGCCGCCGGGCCATTCGACGCGTTGGCTAGAGATTCGACGGCTTCGGTGAGCACATGGTGTTCGGCGATCATCTCGTTCACCGTGTTGGTCAGGTCCGCACGGGCGGCGGCGGCGCGGTAGATGGAGAGTTCTTCCGCTACTGCGTGGGGGATGACCTCCTCGGCGAGGTAGGTAACGAGTTCGCCTACCGCGAGTTCGTAAGCGATTCCCGAGTTCACGGCTTCGGCCAGTGCGGCGATCCGGTTGTCGACGTCCGCCACGAGCGTGCGGTGGTGCTGAAGCATCGCTTCGAAGGCTTCTATCTCAGTGATTGCCATGACTTCCAACTCCTTTTACCGGTCGGCGAACGGTCGAGGATTCGACGCGAATCACCCAAACCTGATTCTCTAGTCTAAACTAGAATAACTTTACCACTCGTGTCATCGGGTAGCAAACTGCGCGCTACGAGTGCATTACTGGTAGCCATGGCGTTGATCGCCGCGTCCATCTGGGTAGGGGGGCATAATCTGCATCGCCGTGGTTACCAACGTGGCCCGAGAGGTTCTCGACGGACTCTCCTGGAGGGTCTTCTTTCGATCCATGGGCCGTCGGTGCAGCATGGTCGGCACGACGTCGTTGCTCGTGGCCATCGCTGCGGGTCTGGTGCTCTTGTGGTCGTCACCGTTGTCGTCGGGAACGAGAACGCGCCACTTACTCCTGGCGGCACCCGACGCCGTCAGCCGGTCCACTCAACTGCTGGCGAGCAGGTTCTAGGGACAGTTGAACGATCCCTAGACCACCAGTTTCATGTTCGGTCTTTGACTCGACGTTCGTTTCGTTCGTGCCTACGTCGGGCGCGACAGGAGGTCACGCTTGAAAACGAGACGACAACCGGCCTGGTGGGGGTCTTTGGCGGTGAGACGGTCAACGGTGACGTCGCCGAGGCTTTCGCTCAGACCCTTGGCCAGACCGAGATGGAGTTGGCAGATCGTGTCGGGGTCGTTGGCCGCGACTTCTTCAAACGGACAGCGCCCGAGAACGAAGGTCACTTGACGGCCCCGTTCGCGGCGGGTCGGGCGAAAGCCACTCTGGATCAACTCGCGCTCGAGGGTCTCGACGGAATCACCCTGGTCGAAATGTTGGCGCCCTCGTTCGAGGCCGGCTTCACGACCGACTTCGTAAGGACTCACCCCGCTCTTCAAGGCTCTACTAAGTAACCCGGCCAGCCACGCGTACAGTCCGGGCGTCTCCCACTTGCCAGCTGCCTCGGGGTGCAGTCGGTAGAGCAGACGGGGACGCCCCGCGACGCTGCGCTTCTCCACCTCTTCACTGACGAGATTGACTTCTTTCAGGACGGCGAGATGCTGGCGCACCGCGTTGTGATTCAGTCCCACATAGTGGGTCAGTTCCGCCACCCCGACTGGCTCGTCGGAGTCGACGATGTAGCGGAACAGGCGGTAGCGCGTCGGGTCGCCGAGGGCCCGGGCCTCAAGTTGGATGTCGGCCGCGTCCATGATTCTCCTCGCGAGGTTCCTGGTGCAATAATTAGATTTCTAGTGTACGCCAGAATAACCAATTCCCGACTGCAAGGCATCACAATGTGTCTTTGGCGATGGCGATGGCGATGGCGATGGCGATGGCGATGGCGATGGCGATGGCGATGGCGATGGCGATGGCGATGGCGAGACAGGTGCGTCACGGATGAATGAAGTACGCAACGAAGAGAAGAAGAAGCACAGTATGACCGAGTCGGTCTTTCCGATCGCACTGCGCGCACTGGTAGAAGGGCCCGCGAGTAGTGCTCAGTGACTGCGCACGCAATGTGCCTTGACTGACGTAGAACCGTTGAGCTGGAACGGCTTGATTGATGGCAATTCACTTACTTACGCGATCACGCTGTTGGAGAAGGTGAAGGTCACGGCGCCTTGGTAGGTCCTTGGCAGAGAACTTCTCGCGTTAGGGCAGGCGAATGTGGTGAGGTAACGTTGATCTGGATTCAGTGTGGTGGTTCGGGGTAGGTGACCCGACCATCAGCGACGAACGGCTCCGGCCCCCACTGACCGAGTCGGTGCTCGGTCATCTTTCCCACCCTCATGAGGTGGTGTACAGCCCAGTCGCGCGCGACGAGGCTGTCGGCGATGAGCGTGCGGTGACATCGCCACGGCAGCGCTTCGGAGCACATAAACGCGACGCGTGACGTGCGCGCCACGGTGCTTAAGTTGGCCAGCGCTGTTTGGTACGTGTCGCCCAGTGTGTAATCGGCGTAGTTGCTAAAGCTCGCGTTCTTCCACGCGGCGTTTATGGTCGGGTCAACGTCGTGTTGTCGATTACGCCTACCTCCCAGACCGCTGGCGTGCTGATATGTGATGGCGTCGTTCGCCAGCCACTCACTCATGAGCTCACGTCCGAACTGTGGACACCGGCGAGAACCGGGATAGGAGCGTACGTCCACCACCGAGGTGATGGCATGGTCGTGCAGCATTTCGAGAAACTCTTCGATCGAGCGAGTGGAGTGACCAATGGTCCAGATCTCGCCAACCTTTGACTCACCGCGTTCGTCGAACGTTAAGATTTCAGTCGCGTCCTTGTAGTACGGCTCGCGCGTTTGCCTCGTCATACGCGTCTCCTCTCGAACAACGGGGCTCTCGTTCTACGACCGTACGAAGAAACGCGACATCATCATCGTCGATCGCGGCGAGCACACATGACTCACGAGCCGTCCATTTTGACCTTACAGCCGAGCTGTCCATCACCAACTGACACGGACTCGCGCGTCCGTCGAAGCGCATCTGGTCTCGTGTGACTCGATCAGACCCATTGTCTCGCGCGTACGATGGCTCAGTGGGAGGCCCTGAGGGAATGCGTCGTGCGAACCGTGCTTTCTTCTCTCGCGACGTGTTGGAGGTGGCCCCGGCCCTCCTTGGCTGTGTACTCCAACGCACCGATGCCCAAGCGACGATTGCCCTTCGGATCACCGAGGTCGAGGCGTACGCCGGCGAACGTGATCCCGGCGCGCACTCCTATCGCGGCAAAACGAATCGGAACAAAACCCTCTTCGGGCCACCTGGTCACCTCTATTGCTATTTCACGTACGGGTTGCATCACGCGATCAACGTAGTGGTCGGGCAGTTGGGCCAGCCGTACGGTTGCCTGATTCGTGCGGGAGAGGTCATTGAAGGTGCCGACGTGGCGCGACGGCGCCGAGAACAGAAGCCGCGCAAAGTTCCCCTACCCGAGCACGGCTTGGCGCGCGGTCCAGGCTGCGTTGCCCAAAGTTTCGGCGTGGATTTGACGAACGATGGTGACGACCTCTTCGCGAGTGAGTGGCGCTTCTTCGTTCCCCGAGGTGATGTGGTGGTACCCCACGAGGTGGGGCCGCGAGTGGGCGTCAGCGGACCTGGCGGAGACCCGTCTACGTATCCGTGGCGATATTGGTTGGCCGGTGCCTCCTCGGTTTCGACGTACAAGCCGGGACGCACCTAACTCGCTCCTCAAAGGATGGCCGCGACCTTCCTTGAGGGAGGTCGACGTCAAGGTTCGAGAGCACCTCGAAGACGTGGTTCAAGTCGGGAAGGGGACCGCATGTTGCCTTGGTGCGTAGGTTGCTACGCACCGTCGCCGAAGCCAGCGACGTGCTTTCTATCATTCGGACGTGATGCACGAACTGTGAACTCGAGGAGGCCAGTAGGTACCGAACTAATAAAGAACTTCGTGGGTACTTCAGTGGGCCTGTGAGACTCCGGGACGTTCTTGCCTGAATAACTTCAGGACATCCTTGACACTTTCGTTTATTTAATCCTGATTCGATGCGGTTCTGCCTTCTTTTTCCGGATTTCTCCTTTCGTCGTTCGTGGCACGGTCTTTATAAGTTCGTTCCCGTCCCAGACCTGCAAGAGGGTGTCGAGGACGTGCACGTCGACCAGGTGACCACTTCGCTGCTTGCCGCAGCTAAAGACCTGGTTCGAGACCGAGATGATGCCGTTGACCGAGATCGTGCGAGCGACCCAGTCGTCCCCGC
>DATLTW010000059.1:0-21559 GCA_035533495.1 Acidimicrobiales bacterium
AGGGTGCGCAGCGGCTGGTCATCCGGCCACGGATCCTTTTGGGCGCCCTGGACTTCAACGAAGAGGCCGGGGTTCGATGCCGTGAGCCTTATATTCCCCGTGGCGTCGACGTAGCTGACGTCGAACTCTTTGAGGACCTCCTGAGAGCGGCGGCTTAGGTAGCCAGCGGCGAGCAGAGGCAACGTGCCCTCTCTTCCTTCGAGCAGGAGTCTGAGTTGCGTGACCGCATCAACGATCGACCTTGCGGTGGGCGAGCGTTTCACCTCGACCACATAGTTAACAGATCGTTGTTCCGGTGACGTCAGCGTGAACCACGAATCGAACCGACCGGATCTCGATTGTTGAGCGGTACCGACAGCGAAGTTCCATTCGGCGGGTAACACGCCTTTGACCAGCTCTTCGCAGGCTCGGAGCACTTGCTTCTCGCTTATCGCCTTGTTTGACCTCATCTCTTCGCACCATCTTTCGTAGAACCAACTGGTCGGTTCATCTCTATGTTTCAAGTATATCAGTGTCTCGTATTACACGATACAGGAATATTATTGAAACGTAATCATGCTCTGGCTCTATCAGTATTGACTTGCTAAGTCCCGTACTTACCGCTCAAGAGGTTCGGTATTTCAGAAGTTCTTGATTCTCGAGTGAGAATGCGGCGACCGTTGTGGTCCACGAGCGTGAACGCTCACATCTACTCAGTGGGCCGCCCGGGTCTCGATCCCGGCACCTTGGGATTAAAAGTCCCCTGCTCTACCCGATGAGCTAGCGGCCCAATGGTTTATGAATTCGTTGGACGAGATTCATTACCACCGACTGGCTACTTTACTCCACGGTTCTATTGAGTTAGGTGCGTCATTATTGCGAAGACAGGCGAATGACGTCGAGGGAATTGGACGTCAGCCGAGCACTTCATCGACAAAGGGTAGCCAGGTCGGCTCGTCGGCGAAATCTTGGACCACCAAATGGAGTCGTACGAAAGCCGCACCCACCGCCCGCTCGGCTCCGGTCGACGAGGGTTGGTCGCCTTGACGCAACAGACACGTCGCTTGCACGATACGCATAAGAGCCGTGAGTTGGCGACGGAAGCTGGCGTCGGAATTTACGGGGTTCTCGACGGTCTTGGCGAGTTCGGGCTCCAGTCGCTCGAGGGCTTGACGAACCTGGTCAGCGGCGGAGGCGAGCGTCGCTGAGACCGTTGCGAGCTCGCTCTTCACCCACTCGGCGACCACGTCTAAGAGACCCAGACGAACGCAGTCGCGGCGCACCTGAGCGCAGAGGACGTTGTGTGTTCCCTCCCAGCTCTCAAAGACGACGGCGTCGCGGTAGAGACGCGGCAGGGGGGAAAAGTCCTCGATGGTGCCATTGCCGCCGAGCACCTCGATGCCGCGGTGCACGACGTCCGAGGCCGCGATGGACGTCACGTACTTATTGGCGTTCACGAGGAATCGGTGCAGGCTCAGGTCCTCGCTGGTCGCGTTGCCCTCGTCGATTTTGGCGATCAGTCCGGTCAGGGCCATCGTGGAGGCAAGCGCGGCGGCCGTTTCAATTTTCATGAAGGCGAGCTGTTCACGCACCGCGTCAAAGGATTCGATTGGTGTTCCAAAGGCCTGGCGAAAGTGCGCGAAGCTTGCCGCCTCGAGGTAGGTGCGACTCATGATGCCCGTCGAGCCGACGGCGTTCAGCCAGCGTGAGGTGTTCAACAGTTCCGAGACGGCGATGTTAAACCCTTCGTCCAATTCGCCAATGGGCCACGCCAGCGCGTCGCTGAAGTCGATCTCGGCTGAGGCGAGGGCCCGCGTGCCGAGCTTGTCCTTCAGTCGACGGATTCGAAAGCCGTTCGGGGTGACCCCGTCGAGCGTGCGCGGTACGAGAAAGCAGGCCAGTCCCTTGGTCCCGCTCGGCGCGGACTTGGGACGCGCGGTCAAGGCGAAGAGATCGGCGTCGGCGACCGAGCAGAACCACTTCTCGCCGCTGATCCGCCACGCACCGGGACTCTGTGGATCGGGCGTCGCGCGCGCGACGTTGGCGCCCACGTCCGAACCGCCTTGCACCTCAGTCAGGAACTGAGAGCCCCGCAGCGCGACCGCCGCGTCGGGGCTCGTCAGTCCATCAAGGTAGCGTTCCTTCAGCGCGGGGGAAGCCCGGTGCTCGAGTGCGCGGCGCAGCCCAATCGTGCAGACGATCGGACAGGCTTGGCCCCCCTCGCCCACGTGCGAGAGGAGAAAGAAGAGCCCGGCAACCTCAAAGGCACCCTCGAAGTTGAGTGGCGTCGAGAGCACGCCGGACGCCCACGCCACTCGGGCCGCTTCGTGGTGGGCCGGGTGAAACTCGATCTCCTCAACGAGCTGGCCGAACTCGTCGTAGGGATTGAGTTTGGGGAACTCACGGTTTCGCTCCAGGACCCGCACGGCCGGTTCGATGACCGTGGCGACGTCGGCCCCGAACGTGCTGAGTCGTTCGCGCAACGAAGGGGAAAACCTTTCGCCCATACGCAGCTCGAGCGCCGAGGCGAGGTCGGGAACGGCCCCATAGAAGTTCGTGGGCTTGGACTCTCGCCACCGGATGAGATCGTCGCGTCCGGGCTGATCCATTCGGACCTTCTCTCGTCTATTCCCTACTGGCAGAGTTATCACACTGCTCACCGACACGCCAAAGCGCGAGTTACTCATCTAAACCATGGTCCCGGCGGCCGCTCTGTTCGCCGCGTTATCGCGGTGTGGGCGAGTAGATTTTCATCGTGGCAGAGTTTTCGAATGAGAGCGTGTCGGCGATCGAGTCCACTCTGAACGACGTGGACCGGGCCCTTGAGCGGCTGCGCCTCGGCACATATCGAACCTGTCAGGTCTGTTCGACCCCCATCGACGACGCCGACCTCGAGGCCAACCCTCTCTTGGCCAACTGTCTTGCTCACCCCGAACTGGCGTAGCGCGTAGAGCGAGAAAACCCGGTGGCCGGAGCCACCGGGTTTCGCCATGCTTAGGAGGGCTACTTCTTGGTGGCCCAGAAGATCTCGGCGATGTCGTCGATCTCGCTCAGCAGCCGATCGCCAAGGGTGACGTCGTTGCTCCTCTTCGCGTCGCCGGCGGTCTTGGTGGCCATCCAAAAGAGGTCGTGCAGGTTCGGGAACGCCTTGAGGTGCTCGACTTTGAAGTAGTCGGTCCACAACACCCACAGGTGGTGCTTGACGAGTTCGCAGCGCTCTTCTTTGATGAAGGTGGCACGTACTTTGAAGTTCTCGTCGCTCGAGGCGTTGAACTTCTCCATGCAGGCTTTGACGGACTGGGCTTCGATGCGCGCCTGCGCGGGGTCGTACACGCCACAGGGTAGGTCGCAGTGGGCCGACACCACGAGGGGTGTCGTCGATGCGTCGAGGAGGTCATTGAAACGGGTCAGCAGGGTCATGATGGTGCCTTTCGATAAGCGTTCCGCCAGGGATGAACGTAGTGTCAACCTGCAGGCTAGTCACAGGCTTGGGATATCGTTTCGCCGTGGCCCGGATCCTCGAGTACTTCGTGCGTCGCGTCACCGTCGAGGGATCGTCGATGGCGCCCACGTACCTGCCCGGTGAGAGCTTGACGGCCCTGCGGCGCTGGCGCCGAGTGCGAAAGGGCGACGTGGTCGTGGTGCGTGACCCCCGAAACCCATCGCGGTGGCTCTTAAAGCGCTGCGTCGCTCGGGTCGGGTCGCTGTTGGATCTGCGCGGCGACAACGCGACGGCCTCGACGGATTCGCGTGATTTCGGCCTGGTGCGCGCTCGAGACGTCGCCTACATCGTCTTCTCACCAGTTCGCTAGCCAGAACGAGCCCTATTAATACGTCATCGTGATGCGGCGGTTGGGTCCGTCGACGGTCATTCGACCGCCATAGGGAACGACGTATTGAGGGTCCGTATGGCCGAAGTCTGGTCCAATCACGACCAGTGCTTGCGGGTTATAGGCGGTGACCGCCTTCATGACGGCGTCGCGCTGGTCGGATCGAAACTGGTCGCGCTCTTCATCGTTGGTCACTCGGTCGTGGTTCCAGGCCTTAGGTTTCGCCACGATAATGGCGGGGAACTGGTCCAAGAGACCACGTTCTCCGAAGTTCCGGAGCATTCGAAAGACCTCCTCACTCGAGGGCATCTCCTCGGAAGTTTCAAGCAGCAGCACACACCCTTCGTAGGCTTCGACGGGACGAATCCACCGGTCTGTCGCCAAGTTCCAGTGCAGGACTTCTAAGTTCCCGCCCCACGTCGGACCGCTCGCCGTGTGTTGGACGTTGTGCCAAAACCACTCTCGGTCCTTCGTCGTTGCTACGGGGGCGTCCAAGGTCGAAAGTTCGGCCCACTGGGGCGAAAGATCGCTGAACTCGGTGACGGGTGCCAATTCGACCGTGTCGTTGGTAAAGAGCGATCTTCGCAGCGACGCCAAGGAGATTGGATGCGCGCCGCCAGCTCTAGCCAGATGGACCATGGTGGAGCCGCCGTGATAGCCCACGACGCCCAGGTTCCAGAGAAAGTTGAGAAAATTTGTGTTGTCGCTGTAGCCAAAGAACCGTTTGGGGTGAGCGGTGAACACTTCTGGATCGAGGAACGGCAACACGGTGATCTGGTCATCCCCACCGATCGTGGCCATGATGGCGGCGATCGAGTCATCGGTGAAGGCGTCCATGAGATCACGCGCGCGGTCCTTTGCCCGAGCGCCGAGTTGGCGAGTCGTTGGATACTCAATTGGTTCAAGGCCCAGTTGGTCGCGCAGTACGCGAAGACCGATCTCGTGAACCTCGGGGTAGATGGCCGGTCCGGCCCATGAGGGGGAGAGCACGGCCACCCGATCACCGGGATTGACGCACGGCGGCGAGCGTAGCGGCGGTCCTAGAGGACGCAATGGTAAAAGCGACATGTTATTAAGTGTCTCAGATTATGGGCCGATCTAGGTCCACCACTTTCGAGTAGGACCATGGCGGCCTATTCGTTGAGAGATATGTGTCAGGTTCTTGAGAAAATGATGACCGGTAGGATTCAGTGGTGGCCCGCCTCGCTGTTCTCTCGTATCACACCTCGCCCTTGGCCCAGCCCGGCACGGGCGACGGCGGAGGGATGAACGTCTACGTTCGCGAACTCTCCAGCGCGTTGGCGCGCCTCGGTCACGACGTCGAGGTCTTCACCCGGCGCGACAACCCCCAAGTGCGCGACGTTGAGTTCGTGGAGCCGGGTTTTCGGGTCCACTACGTGACGGCCGGTCCGGCTAGGTCGTTGGACCGCGATGAACTGGCCGACCACGTGGGCGAGTTCACTGACACCGTCAAGACCCTCTTTCGCTGTTCGGGCCTGCCCGACGCGATTCACGCCAACTACTGGTTAAGTGGCCTGGTCGGACACCGGCTCAAGCACGAGTTGCACATCCCGCTCATCATGACCTTTCACACGCTCGAGCGAGTTAAAGCCGACACCTTCGAGGCTGAATCGGACGATCGCGCCTTCCAAGAGGCGGCGATCGTCGCCTGCGCCGACGCCGTGCTCGCCAGTTGTGACGTCGAGTCCACCCAGTTCGTGCGTCTCTACAACGCCGAGCCCTCTCGGGTGCACGTGGTACCCCTGGGCGTCGAGCACGCCTTCTTCTCGCCGGGCTATCGCCCCCAAGCTCGCCGCGCGTTGGGACTCGACAGTGACGCCGTCATGTTGTTGTTCGTCGGTCGCCTGCAAGAGCTAAAGGGCGCCGACCTGGCGCTCGAGACTTTGATCGAACTGCGTCGACGGGGACTCCACGCCACGCTGGCCATCGTGGGAGGGCCCTCGGGTCCCGACGGCAAGGCCACCTTGGAGCAGTTGCACCGTCGCGTCGCCGAAGCGGGAGTAATCCACCAAGTGATCTTCGTCGCGCCCCAGGCCCACCAACTCTTATCGTCGTGGATGCGCGCCGCCGACGTGACGCTGGTGCCCTCGCGGGCCGAGAGTTTTGGCCTCGTGGCCCTGGAGTCCTCGGCCTGTGGCACGCCGGTCGTGGCGAGTGACGTCGGGGGGTTGACCACGCTCATCGATCCCGGTGTGACGGGCTTTCTCGTGAGCGAGCGCGACGCCGTGAACTGGGCCGACGTCGTCGAGCTCGCCCTGGACAGCGAGAGCTCGATGGCGCTGTCGAACGCGGCGGTGCTGCGGGCGCGCCAATACACCTGGCGCCGCGCCGCGGAGTCCTTGGCGGCGCTGCTCGATCAGCTTGCCTCTGAGAGCCTCGTTCGCTGCTAAGTGACGCGCGCACCACTCGGCGACGCGGACGCGGCCACGCGTCTTAACGAGACGTTGCTTCGATGGGCCGAGTTGTGGCACGCCAGTTCCTTCGTCGGACATATCGAGCACCAGCCCCTCCCCGATGACAAAGGTCACTATCACTGGCTCATTCGTCTCCAGGGTGAAGAGAAGGACGTCATCACGCTCTGGCTGTCGTTGCGCCAGCGAAGCGTGCACGTCGAGACCGAACTCATGCCCGCGCCCGAGGAGCGGCGCGAGGAGCTCTACCGGTACTTGTTAGTGAAGAACCACGAACTGCGCGAGCTGCATCTGGCGATCGGACCCGAAGAAGGGATCTATCTGGTCACGCAGATACCCATACAAGAACTCACTATCGAGCGACTCGACGAACTCGTCGGCGCGACCCTCCATTACGTCGACGAGATCTATCCCACCGCGATGTCGATGGGACTGGCCTCGGTGTACCGACGCCGAAGGACGTCGTAAGTCACCTTGTAGCGTTGGGACGTGGCTTTTACCCTCATCATCGTCGGCGGCGGTCGCATGGGCTCAGCCCTGGCCGGGGGGCTCTTGAAGGCGAAGTGGTGCAAGGCGAGCGAGCTCGCCCTCATCGAGAGTTCGCCCGATCAGCGCGCCGCCGTTGAGGCGCGTCTGCCCGGCGTCAGCGTCCGGGGCGCCATCGATCCCCACGACGTCAACGCCGGGACCGGCGCCGTATTGTGTGTGAAGCCCGAACAGGCCGAGAACGCGGCGCGCGCGGTCGGGATTTCGGGCGTGACCCGGATGCTCTCGGTCGTGGCCGGTATGTCGACGGCGCGATTAGAGGCGGTCTTTCCCGGGCCTGTCGCCGTTATACGTTCGATGCCCAACACACCGGTGCTGGTCGGAAAAGGCGCGAGCGCCATCGCCGGGGGATCGAACGTCACGAGCGAGGACCTCGATTGGGCGCAGTCCATCTTGGGCGCGGTGGGCATCGTCGTACGCGTCACCGAGCGTCACCTCGACGTGGTTACTGGACTCTCGGGTTCGATGCCGGCGTACCTCTACCTCGTCATTGAGGCGCTCATTGAAGCCGGCGTGCATCAAGGACTCTCGCGCGACGTGTCGCGCCAACTCGTCGCCGCCACGTTCGAGGGTTCCGCGGCGCTCTTGCGTGAGACGGGTGAGTCGCCCGAAGAGTTGCGCGCCCAGGTCACCTCGCCCGGGGGCACGACGGCTGCAGGGCTGCGCGTGTTGGAAAATCGCGCCGTTCGCGCCGCGTTCCTAGACGCCGTGGCTGCCGCGGCCGAGCGCAGTCGGCAGTTGGGACGCTAGACATACCTCAAGTAGCGTTGCAGCATGGCGACGCCGCGACTTCGCTCGAAAAAGCTCTCTGAACCCACTATCGCGCGCCTGCCCGTCTATCAACGAATCGCCGAAGGCTGGTCGCGCCGGGGTCAGAAGCGAATCGACTCTCAACAGATCGGCGAGTTGGCCGGCGTCACAGCCACCACGGTGCGCCGCGACTTAGCGGGTCTGGGATCCTTTGGCACTCGCGGCGCGGGGTACGACGTCGGGGTCTTGACCGAGCGCATCGCCGAAGCCCTCGGGCACGATCGCCACTACGACGTGGTGGTGGTGGGCATTGGCAATCTCGGACGGGCCCTGGTGAACTCGTCGAACTTCTTGATCCGAGGTGCTCGCCTGGTCGCACTTTACGACAACGATCCCTCGGTGATCGGCCACGAGGTGGCCGGTCACGTTGTAGCCGACTGGAGCGAAGCGATTCCCCCGGCGACGGTGGGCGTCATCTGCACCCCGGCGAGCGTCGCCCAAGACGTCGCCGACCGGTTGGTCGAGGCGGAGATCCACGCGATTTTGAACTTCGCCCCCCAGGTCGTCACGGTGCCTCTGGGCACGGCG
This sequence comes from Acidimicrobiales bacterium, assembly GCA_035533495.1. Taxonomy (GTDB): domain Bacteria; phylum Actinomycetota; class Acidimicrobiia; order Acidimicrobiales; family RAAP-2; genus RAAP-2. The sequence goes on from DATLTW010000059.1 coordinate 8,126, forward strand.
GTGCACTACGTCGATTTTTCTATTGAGCTGCAGATCTTGATGTACCACCTCAATAACGGCACCGGCCCCTTGGGCGGAGGCGTTCTTCACTCGCTCGGCATTGCGGGTACGAACGTCTTGCACGGGTCCTAGCATGATTAGGACCTCGGAGACGCAGTGGCACTGATTTCGGTAGGCATCGACCACGAGCACGCCTCGCTCGATCTACTCGAGCGCGCCACGCTGCCCGAGCACGAGTGGGCCAAGATGTTGCGCACGCTCGTGAGTCATCGCAACATTCACGAGGCCGTCTTCGTGTCCACGTGTCTACGCACCGAGGTCGTCGCGGTCATCGACCGTTTTCACGGCGCCATCGACGAGATCACCGAGACCCTGGCCGAGGCGACCGGTCTCCGCGCCAGTGAGTTCGAAGATCACCTGACCGTCAACTTCGAGCACGACGTCGCGAGCCATCTCTTCAGCGTGGCCGCCGGACTGAAGTCCGTGGTGCCCGGTGAGTTCGAGATCCTCGGTCAACTGCGCCGCGCGTTGGAGCTCGCGATCGAAGAGCACAGTGCCGGCACCGAGGTCACCGACATCTTCCAACGCGCCATCGCCTCGGGACGGCGCGTTCGTTCCGAGACGACGATCTCTCGGGGCACCACGAGTTTCGCGCACGCGGCCGCGTCGGCCGCAATCGACGAACTCGGCACCGAGTTAACCGGCGCCCACGTCGTCGTCCTCGGCGCCGGTCAGATGGCCGGGGGTGTGGTGAAGAGTTTGCTCGCCTCGTCGTCGCCGTTGGCGAAATTGACGATATTCAATCGCACGCTGGAGCGCGCGGAGGCGCTGCAACGCGATGTCCATGATGAGCGCGTCACGGTCGACTCACTCGAGCACGCGCACGAGCACCTGGGCAGCGTTCGCCTCGTGGTGAGTGCGTTGGAGGTCTCCGCACCGGTTCTTTCTCGTCAACACTTTGTCGGGTGCCAAGGCGAGGTACTGATTGTCGATCTCGGGGTGCCTCGCGCGGTCGCCAGTGACGTGAGCGATCTCGCCAACGTTCGTCGGATTGACATTGGCGACCTGCACAGTCGCGTCGAGCGCACGTTGGGTGATCGTCGAGAGTCGATCGACGCCGCGGAGCGCATCGTCGCCGAAGACGTAGAGAAGTTCCTCGCCGATCAGCGCGCTCGTGGCGCGGCGGTCATTGTTCGCGAACTGCGCGAGCATTTCGACGGGCTCGTCACGGGTGAGCTCGCTCGGCGTGATCACGACCTCGAGGGCATGACTCCCGCGCAGCGTGCGACGGTGATCTCACTCGTTCGCTCGGTCGTCGCCAAAATTGCGCATCGCCCGACGGTGGCCCTGAAAGAGGCCGCCGGGACCGATCAAGGTACCCGGCTCAACGAGGCGACGCGCAACCTCTTTGATCTATGAACCTTCGCCTGGCGACTCGTCAGTCGCCCCTGGCGCTGGTGCAGGCCCGTTATGTGCAGAGGCGTCTGGAAGAAAAGGGCTTCGCGAGTGAACTCGTCTTGATCGACACCAGAGGCGACCGCGACGCCGACGTCGAGCTCACCACGTTCGCCGGCCAAGGTGTCTTCACCGTCGAGATCCAACGGGCACTCCTCGACGGCCGGGCCGACGTGGCCATACACAGCGCGAAGGATCTACCGAGCACGACGCCCGAGGGTCTCACGCTCGTGAGTGTGCCCGAACGTCTCGACCCCGCTGACGTGCTCGTCGGGCGCTCGCTCGCCGGACTTGGCCCCGGCGCCACGGTCGCGACGGGTTCGCCTCGACGAAAGGCGCTTCTGCTCGAGCGTCGACCGGATCTTCAGGTGGTGGCGCTGAGAGGGAACATGGCCACCCGCTTCGCCGCTGCGGGCCAGCACGGTGTGGACGCCATCGTCGCGGCGAAGGCGGCCCTCGAACGTCTTGGCGAAGGGCGACTCGTGAGCGAGCGGCTCGATCCGAGGTGGTTCGTGCCCCAAGTGGCCCAAGGCGCGCTCGCCCTCGAGGCGAGGACCGACGACGTCGCTGCGCGCGAAGCACTTCTGAGCATCAATCACGAGCCCGCCCTGCGTGAGGTGCTCGCCGAGCGCGCTTTCCTAAGTGAACTTGGGGCCGGTTGCTCGATTCCCGCTGGCGCCAACGCCGAGTCACACGGTGCGAGCCTAACGCTGCGCGGCGTGATGATTTCGACCAACGGCACCCAGAGCGTGCGCGCTGAACTCACCAGTGGCGAACCGTGCCAACTGGGCACGGACCTCGCTCGTCTCCTGCGAGACGACATGGGCGGTGGTGCCCTCCTCGGCTGGAAGGCCTAAGTCGTGCGAGTCGTACTGACGCGTGAACGGGGATTGAACGGCTCGCTCGTTGAGTGGCTGCCCGACGACGCCGTCGTTACTGAAGTGCCCTTGACCACGACGCGCTACCTCGACGCCCACGAGGTACGTAGAGCTCTGCAAGCGAGCGAGTTCTTCGGAGCTTTTCGAGTGCTCGTGGTGACGAGTGCTCGAACCGCGCTCTACGTAGCCCTAGCTCGAGAAGCTCTCGTCGAGGGCGGCTCGGTCGTCAGTGTCGGTGCGGCCACGGCGCGGGCGCTGGAAAGTGAAGACGTCGAAGTTGACGTCGTCGGCGACGCGCGAGCGCAGGACCTCGCGCCACGAATCAACGAGGGTCCCGTCCTGCTCCTCGGCGCCGCGACGATGCGCCCAGAACTCGCGACCACTCTTCGAGCGCAAGGGCTTCTCGTCACGACACTCACTTGTTACGAGACAGTTCCCGCGGAACTCAGTGACGACGAGCGAAAAGAGTTACGTGACGGCGACGTCGTGTTCATCGGGGCACCCTCGGCGTGGCTCGTCGCAAAGTCCATCGTCGGTGCCGACTCGTGGGTGGTGGTTCCCGGCGTGACGACCGCTGCGGTGGTGCGTCGAGATCATGATCGAGTGATTGAAGGTTGGGGACCGTCGCTGCGCGAATACTTACGCGCCCTTTAGTCGCGCCCTGGCGAGGTCTCATGAAGCGCGCCATAGGCTGGACCCGTGTTTCCCGTTCAACGCCCTCGCCGCCTTCGCCGTACCGCGGCGATTCGTCGCCTCGTCGCTGAGGCGACGCTCTCGCCCAGTGACTTTGTCGCGCCGCTCTTTGTGGGCGAGGGTCTGAGCGAACCCCGGCCCATCTCCTCCCTGCCCGGCCATTATCAACACACGCTGAGTTCGCTCACCGACGAGGTGAAGGCTCTGCACAGTGTAGGGGTCAGCGGGGTCATCCTTTTTGGTGTGCCCGCGAAGAAGGATGAGACCGGCAGTGGTGCCTGGGACCCCGAGGGCATTAGCCAGGTGGCACTGCGATCACTGCGCAACGAATTCGGTGACGACGTCGTGTTGATGGCCGATCTCTGTCTCGATGAGTACACCACGCACGGCCACTGCGGCGTGCTCAAGCGCGACGGCACCGTGGACAATGATGCCACGATCGAGCTTTACGCGCGCGTCGCCCTGGCCCAGGTCGAAGCGGGTGCCGCCGTCGTGGCGCCGAGCGGCATGATGGACGGTCAAGTCGGCGCGATACGTCGCGCCCTTGACGGCGCCGGCTACGTCGAGACGATCATCCTGGCTTACGCCGCGAAGTACGCGAGTGCACTTTATGGTCCCTTTCGCGAGGCGGTGGGGGTCGAGATCGCCGGCGGCGGCGATCGCAAGGCCTATCAACAAGACGCGAGCAATCGTCGCGAAGCGTTGCTCGAAGCGCGCGCCGACGTCGAAGAGGGTGCCGATATCGTCATGGTGAAACCGGCCATGACCAATCTCGACGTTGTCAGTGACCTACGCCGTGAACTCGACGTGTCGCTATGCGCCTATCACGTCAGTGGCGAGTACGCCATGGTCAAGGCCGCCGCGGCGAACGGCTGGATCGACGGGACCGCCGTAGCGATAGAAGAGCTCACGGCCGTTCGACGCGCGGGCGCGGACTTCGTCTTGACGTACTTCGCGCGAGAGCTCGCCGAGGAGCTGGGTCGTTGACCTCGAATAAGGGATGGTTTGATCGAGCCCAAGTCGTGATCCCCGGCGGCGTCGACTCACCGGTGCGTTCGTTTCGCTCGGTCGGCGGTACGCCCTTCACTGTCACTCGAGGTGAGGGCGCCTACGTCGACGACGTCGAGGGCACGCGCTACCTCGACTACGTCCAGTCCTATGGCGCGTCGTTGCTCGGTCACGCGCACCCGCTCGTCGTGGGTGTACTTCAACAAGCGTCCACCAAGGGCACGACGTTCGGCGCGCCGACCCCCGGTGAGGTGGTCCTCGCCGAGGCCATGATCGCCCGTGTTTCGGGACTCGAACAGGTGCGCTTCGTCTCTTCGGGCACCGAAGCGGTGATGAGTGCGGTGCGCCTGGCCCGGGGTCATACTGGTCGCGACAAGATCGTCAAGTTCGACGGTTGCTATCACGGCCACTCCGACGCCCTGCTCGTGGCGGGGGGTAGTGGCGTTGCGCAGATGGGCTTGCCGGGCTCGGCCGGCGTCACCGCGGGCGCGGTCCAGGACACCCTCGTCGCGCCCTTTAACGCCGTGCCGACCCTGGACGAGACGGTCGCCGCCGTGCTCGTCGAGCCGGTCGCTGCGAATATGAACTTGGTAGCACCATTGCCGGGATTCTTACAAGGACTTCGCCAAGAGTGCGATCGCGTGGGCGCGCTGTTGATCTTTGATGAGGTCATCACGGGCTTTCGCTTGGCCCAAGGCGGCGCCGAAGCGTACTTTCACGTCACCCCGGACCTGTGGTGCTTCGGCAAGGTCATCGGCGGGGGACTGCCGGTGGGCGCCTTTGGCGGAACGAGGGCGATCCTCGCCTCACTCGCGCCACTAGGCCCGGTCTACCAAGCGGGCACGCTTTCGGGCAATCCCCTCGCCATGGCCGCGGGCCTGGCGGTACTCAATAGCGTCAAGCCCGACGACCTGGCGATACTGAGTGAACGAGTCACCAACTTCGCGAGCGAACTCCAAGGCGCGATTCGCGACGCGGGTCTCTTTGCGCTCGCGCCGAGCGTCGGCGCGATCATGGGCCTCTACCTCGCGCGCGATGAGGTCAGCGTCCCAACGAACTTCGCCGAAGCCAAGGTGCTGTGCGAGAACGGTCTCTACGCCCCGTTCTTTCACGCCATGCTCGAGCGCGGCGTCGCTCTGGCGCCCGGCGCGTACGAGATTCTCTTCGTCTCCTTGGCGCACACGCGCGAGGACCTCGAACGAACGGTGAGCATCGCCGCCGAGGCCGCCAAGGCGCTGAGCACGTGACGAGCTTTCGCAGTGAGGACTGGTCGGTGCGGCCGAGCTTCGTGCCGAACGGCCCCACTTCGCCGGTGGCGCTGCTGATCGATGAGACGACGCTGACCCAACTGGCCGGCATTCCCCCGGTCGCGTGGCAGACCCCGTGGAGCGAACTGACGAACATCGAGCTCGTTCGATACTCGAGCCAGATGGCCCTCTTCGCGACGGTCGGGGACGTTCGCTACTGCTGGCGCCATCGTCAGCTCACTGATTTTGAAGCGATGCGCACGGTCGTGCTCGAACACGGCGGGACGATCACCCATCGACGGCGCCGCGTCGGGGTCTTCGTGGTCGTGGGGGCCGTGGTCCTGGCCTCGTTCGCCGGCGGCATCGCCGCATGGTTCACTCGAGGTAACGCCAACGCCCAAGAGCTGGCCGACGTCAAATCGGTCAATCTCACCTTGAACGACTTGCCCAGTGGCTGGTACACGTCGTCGACCTCGATACTTTCGTACCTCGTGCCACCCGGGGGCGAGGTTTACACCTCCACCTCGACTACCGCGCCGCCCAAGAACTCGAGCTTCGACAAAGCCGCGGCCCTCTTTCAGAGCTGCCTGGGCGTTTCCAACCAGAAGGACCGCGTCTACGGCGCGGCCGGCCAGGTGCCGGACTATCAGGTCTCCTCGTCGATCTTTAACTCCAACTCACTCGGGGGGATCGAACTCGCCACGACGGCCCAGTACTACCGCACCACCACCATGGTGCGCCGCGACACCGCCGAGATGTCAAGGGCGAACTTCGGTCTGTGCTTCGCCTCGTCGAGTGCGGCGATCATCCTCTCGGGCTATGGACTGTCGACCTCGGCGGGGAACCTCGCCACGAACTGGCGCCCGACGACCTTTCTGCACGAATGGTCCCGCGGTGGGGTGGTGGCCCTGGCGGTGCCGGGCGTGACGAGCAAGTTACAACTCGTGATGGCCATCATGACCAACGGTCACTACGAGGTCACCATGAGTGCGCTGGTCGGCTCGCTCACCAAGGCGCAGAGTTTCCTGTCGAACATTGTCAACACGTTGCTCTCGCGGATGACCTCGTCGACTTCCCAGGTCGCTTAGTCGCCCGGGGCATGGGACTATTTGAGCAGCAGCTGAAGGGTCTGCTCGGGCACCGCGTTGGCCAGACGTCGCAGGGCGCGGTACCCCAGTTCGGCCGGCCCCCTGGCGTCGTTGCTCATCAGATTGGCCATGATCGGGAGCAACTCTTTCATCAGCGGCGCGACGCGAAGTCCGGTGCCCACGCACACTGAGAGGATCCGCGGCTCGGAGATGACGCGCACGAACGCGCGCGCCACCTTGAAGTAGTCGCCGTAGGCCGCCTCGAGCCGTTCTTCGTAGAGCGCCAGGGCCGAAGGGTCGTTGGCGAGGAGCGCCTCGCCGAGCACGCCCGCGGCGAGGCGACCTGACTCATAGCCGTAGGCGATGCCTTCACCGTTGAAGGGATTGACCATGCCCGTGGCGTCACCGATGGTGAGCGTGTTGGGCCCCACGCGCGGCCCGATCGAAAGACCCATCGGCAGTCGCCCGCCGGTCGGCGGTCCCAGGCAGGTCTCGTCGTTGAGGCCCCACGCCTCGCCGGCCTGGGCGACGAAGTACTCCTGGAGCTTGGTCGTGTTGACGCCCCTGCCGGCGCCGCTGTTGGAGAGCAGTCCGACCCCGACGTTCACTCGACCGTCGCCGAGGGGAAAGATCCACCCGTACCCGGGCACGACCTCGCCGTTGGTGTCGCGAATGTCTAAGTGCGAGTCGATCCACGGCTCGCTCGAGCGTTCACTCGTGTAGTACCCGCGCAGCGCCATGCCCATGGGCCAGTCGCGATTGCGCGTGACGCCGAGCTCTCGTCCGAGGCGCGAGTTCTGTCCGTCGCCGACCACGAGGTAGCGCCCACGAATCTCGGCCGTTTCGCCAGAGTCCTTTTCCTTAACGACGAAGCCCGACGCGCCACTCAGGCCGTGCTCGCTGGGCACGGTGTCGATGAGATCGAGCGCCTCGACGCCGTTGAGGACGTCGGCGCCGTATTTTTCTGCGTGCTCGGCGACGAGTCCGTCGAGGTTAAATCGCGTGATGGTGTAGCCGTAGTTCGGGAACACCGGGTGCTCGGGCCAGTTCATCTCGAGCGACGCCCCAAAGCCAAAGGCGCGAAGACCATTGTATTTATGGCCGTTCGCGGCCACGATGCCCTCGAGTCCCATCTCGGCCAACTGGTGGACCGAGCGCGGGGTGAGTCCGTCGCCGCACGTCTTTTCTCGGGGAAAGTGTTTCTTTTCAATCAGGCAGACCGACCAACCCGCCTGGGCCAGCCAGTAGGCGCACGCCGAGCCGCTCGGGCCGCCGCCGACGATCACCACGTCGTAGGTCGTTGGCGTGGCGAGCACTTCGTCGAGGCTTTTCACGCGCCCAGCCTACGTCGTGCGACGAAGGTCCATTCCGACCAGAGGGCCCGGCGTGGTCTGGTAGAAATGATGAGCGTGGACCAGTACTTATCAATACTTGGGCTTCTCATTCTCGGAGTTTTGTTCGCGTCGGGTTCGTTGGTAGCGTCGGCCAAGCTGGCCCCGCACAAACGTCCCACGGACGCGAAGTTGGCGCCTTACGAGTGCGGAATTGTCCCAGAAATCGAACCGCCCCAGCGCTTTCCAGTGCGCTTTTATCTCGTCGCGATGATCTTTGTGATCTTTGACATCGAAGTGGTCTTCATGTACCCCTTCGCCGTCGTCTTTCGCCAACTCGGCGTGTTCGGGCTCGTGGAGATACTGGTCTTTTCGCTCACGGTCTTTGGCGCGCTGCTCTTTTTGGTGAGCGAAGGCGCCCTCACCTGGGGGCCGGTCAAGCACTTGGTGCCGGGCATGCCCTCGCGCACGAGTTCTTCGACGATTCTGCGCATCGGTGCCGACCCCGAGCAGGCGGCGTAGTGGCCCTAGAGGACCTGCACCACAACTTTCTCACCGGTCAGGTCGAGGACTTGGCGCGCTGGGCGCGGCGCGCCTCGGTGTGGCCCGCGACCTTTGGTCTGGCCTGTTGCGCGATCGAGATGATGGCGACCGGCGCGGCCGACTACGACCTCTCTCGTTACGGCATGGAGGTCTTTCGCAACTCGCCGCGCCAGGCGGACTTGATGATCGTGGCCGGACGGGTCTCCCAGAAGATGGCGCCGGTGCTGCGCCAGGTCTACGACCAGATGATGGAGCCCAAGTGGGTGATCTCGATGGGGGTGTGCGCCTCGTCGGGGGGCATGTTCAATAACTACGCCATCGTCCAAGGCGTCGACCAGATCGTGCCCGTCGACGTCTACGCGCCGGGCTGTCCGCCCAGTCCCGAGACGTTGATGCACGCCATTTTGACCCTGCACGAACAGATCCGCACCGGCGAGATCATGAAGCGCCGCGTCGAAGGGCGTCCCACGCACGTCGAAGACCGGTCCAACGTCTGGACTCCCGAAGTCCCCGTCGCGGTGAGGGTGGGCACGCCGAAGTGATCCCCTTGCCTCCAATGGCCCCCCCGGGCGTGGTGACCGCTGACGCGCTGGCGAGCGACGTGGGTTGTTTCCCAACCCGCGCGCAGTACCTGTCCTTGGTGCGCGCCTTCAAAGACGACGGTTATGAGATGTGCGTCGACCTGTGCGCCGTTGACTACCTCGAGCATTTGGGTCGCCCCTTGCCCGAGGGCGTTGAGGGTACGCGCTTTGAGGTCGTGGTGAATCTGCTCAGCCTCTCCAAGCGCCTGCGCGCGCGGGTGCGCGTGCAAGCCGGCGACGTCGACCCCGAGGTCGACTCACTGTTCAACCTCTACCCCGGCACCGAGGCCATGGAGCGCGAGGCCTTCGATCTCTTTGGGGTTCTCTTTCGCGATCACCCGGATTTGACGCGGATCTTGATGCCCGAGGAGTGGGAGGGCCACCCCCTTCGAAAGGACTACGCCGTGGGCAAGGTGCCCGTGCAGTTCAAAGAATCGCCGGGTCCCAGGTGAGCGAGCCCACCGTGCGGGTGGCCGAACGCATTGACGTGCTCGCGGCCGAGACCTCCGAAGGCGCGCAAGGTCTCCAATCGAGACGGTCGACCAAGAAAGACGAACTCGGTCGCGAAGTCGGCGCGGTGCTGCGCCACAGCGGTCTTACCCTTGACCCCAACGACGTCGACTTCGAACGGCGTGACGACGAGACGATGATCATCAACATGGGGCCGGCGCACCCCTCGACCCACGGGGTGCTTCGTCTCATGCTCGAACTCGACGGGGAGTTCGTTTTGCGCACCAAGCCCGTCATTGGGTATCTGCACACCGGGATGGAAAAGACCGGCGAGGTGCTGAACTACGTCCAAGGCGGCACCAACGTCACGCGCATGGACTACTTAAGTCCGATCGGCAACGAGCTGGGCTACTCGATGGCCGTGGAGAAGTTGCTCGCCATTGAGGTGCCCGAGCGTGCGGTGTGGATACGAATGTTGATGGCCGAACTCAACCGCGTCGCCTCGCACCTGGTGTGGATGGCGACCAACGGCATGGACCTCGGAGCGACCTCGATGATGATCTACGGCTTTCGAGAGCGCGAATTGATCCTGGCTTTCTTCGAAAAGACGGCCGGGCTTCGTCTCAACCTCAACTACGTGCGCCCCGGCGGGGTCGCGGCGGACCTGCCCGACGGCTGGGAAGACGACGTGCTGGTGATCTGTGACACGGTCTACGAGCGGACCTTTGAGTACGACGAACTCTTAACCGGCCAGCCCATCTTTCGCGGGCGCATGATCGGCGTCGCGCCGATCGACGCCGAAGAAGCGTTGGCGCTCGGGGTGACCGGGCCGGTGCTGCGCTCGACCGGCGTGGCCTGGGACTTACGTCGCACCATGCCCTACCTCGCCTACGACCAGGTGGAGTTCGACGTGATCGTGGGCACCTACGGGGACAACTTTGACCGGTACGCGATTCGCCTGAACGAGATCCGTGAGTCGGTGCGCATCGTGCGCCAGTGCCTCGAGAAGATGCCCAGCGGCGACTACCGCAGCCAGGACCCCAAGGTCACCCCGCCGCCGCGCGCGCGCATCGACGAGTCGATGGAGGCGCTGATCCATCACTTCAAACTCTTCACCGAAGGCTTTCACGTGCCCGCCGGCGAGGTCTACAGCGCCATTGAGTCCCCGCGCGGGGAGCTCGGCTGCTACCTCGTTGCCGATGGGGGACCAAAGCCCTATCGCTTGCACGTGCGCGCGCCCAGCTTCGTGAACCTCCAAGCCGTGCCGTTGTTGATGCGCGGCGGCACGGTTTCGGACGCGATCACCGTCATCTCCACGGTCGACCCCATCATGGGCGAGGTCGACCGATGAGCCACTTTCGAGTCGACATCCGCCAACGCGCCGAAGAACTCGTCGCGCTCTATCCGCATCCGCGCTCGGCGATGTTGCCGTTGTTGCACCTCGCCCAAGAACAAGACGGGTACGTCAGCGACGAGGGCATCGCCGAGGTCGCGGCCCTGACCGCAACGACCCCGGCGGACGTGCGCGGCACCGCGCTCTTTTACGACATGTTCCACCTCGAGCCCGTGGGCAAGTACGTGGTAGGGGTCTGTACCAACATCGCGTGCCTCTTGGCCGGGGGTGAAGAACTCTTAGCGCACGCGAGCACGGCGCTGGGTTGTGCGGTGGGCGCGACGTCCGAGGACGGACTGTTCACCTTAGAAGAGACCGAGTGCTTGGCCGACTGCGACGTCGCGCCGTGCGTGCAGGTGAACCACCGCTTCGTTCGCACCACCACCCCCGAGACCTTCGACGCTCTGGTCGACGAGCTGCGAGCGGGAAAGCGCGATCACGACATTCCCCGACAGGGCACGTTGATTCGCGTTCGTCGAAGCGGCGGACTGCACGTCGCCAAAGACGAGATCGTCGCGGAACGCGCCAAGGCCAAGGCCGCGCGCGACACGCGCCAGAAGGAGTCGGCCTGATGGCGGTCCTCGACGCGCCGCGCATCGTGACGTCGCGTCTCGACTACGACGACTCCTTCACGCTGGCGCGCTTTCTCGCCACCGGTGGCTACAAGGGCCTTCGTCAGGCCCTGGCCATGTTGCCCGAAGAAGTCGCCGCACAGGTGGACGAGGCATCGTTGCTCGGCCGAGGCGGCGCCGGCTTTCCCGCCGGGCGCAAATGGTCGATGCTGCGCAAATCGGCGCTCTCGTATCTCGTGGTGAACGGCGATGAGTCCGAGCCCGCGACGTTCAAGGATCACTTGCTCTTAGAGCGCGACCCCCATCAGATCATCGAGGGCATCGTTATCTCGGCCTACGCCCTGCAGGTCAACCAGGTCTTCTTCTTCGTGCGCGGGGAGTTCGCGCTGGGCCTGGAACGGGTGCAACAGGCGGTCAATGACGCCTACGAGCACGGGGCGCTGGGCACCAAGATCTTCGGCTCGAAGTTCTCGCTCGACATCGTCGTGCACCCGGGCGCGGGCGCGTACATCTGCGGCGACGAGACGGCGCTGCTCGAGGCGCTCGAGGGCAAGCGGGGCTTTCCGCGCATCAAGCCGCCCTTCTTTCCCGCGGTCAACGGACTCTACGGCGAGCCCACGGTGGTGAACAACGTCGAGACGATGTCGAACATTCCCTGGATCATTCTGAATGGCGGCGCGGCCTTCGCGGCGCTGGGCGCGGGACGCTCCACCGGCACGCGGCTCTTCGCGCTGGCCGGTCGGGTCAAGAACCCCGGCGTCTACGAGGTCGAGATGGTGAAGAACACCTTTCGCGACTTGATCTACGACCCGGCGTTTGGCGGTGGCTTAATAGGGAACAACACGATTAAGGCGTTCATGCCCGGCGGCGCGTCGGCGCCGTGGTTCGGGCCCGAACTTCTTGACGTCGCGCTCGGTCAAGACGAGGTCGCCGAGCAGAAATCGATGCTCGGATCGGGTTCGGTCGTCGTGTTCGACCAGACGACCTGCGTGGTGCGAGCGGCCTGGCGCTTAACGAAGTTCTTCGCCAAGGAGTCCTGTGGCCAGTGCACGCCCTGTCGCGAGGGTTCGGGGTGGCTCGAGCGCGTGCTCTACCGGATGGAAAAGGGCGGCGGGCGTCATGAGGACTTAGCACTGATGCTCGACCTCTGTGACAACATCGCGCCGGGTCTGACGTGGCCGCCCCAACAGACGACCATCTGCCCCCTGGGACCGTCGATCCCTTCGCCGATCCATTCGGCGATCACGATGTTCGCCGACGAGTTCGCCCAGCACGTTCGACTCCAGGGGTGCCCCCTTGACTGACGTGAAGACCACCGTGACGATCTCCCTGGACGGGCGAAGCGTCGAGGCGGCGCCCGGCGAGCTCTTGATCGAGGCCGCCGAGCGTGCGGGTAACTACATTCCACGCTTTTGTTATCACCCGCGAATGGAGCCGGTGGGGATGTGTCGGATGTGCTTGGTGGAAGTGGACTCCCCTCGCGGGGCGACCCTGCAGCCCGCTTGCTATCTCAAGGTGAACGACGGCATGAGCGTGGTCACGAACTCCGACAAGGTCAAAAAAGCTCAGGACGGTGTCTTGGAGTTCCTCCTCGCCAATCACCCCCTCGACTGTCCGGTGTGTGACAAGGGCGGCGAATGTCCCCTGCAGGACCAGACTCTTGCGCACGGCTCGGGCGAGTCGCGTTACATCGAAGAGAAGCGCCACTTCGTCAAGCCCATTGAAATCGGCGAGTTGGTGTTGCTCGACCGCGAACGTTGCATCCAGTGCGCGCGCTGCACGCGCTTTAGCGCCGAGGTCTCAGGCGACACCGAGATCGCCTTCGCCGGACGCGGTGACCTCATTGAAGTGGCCCCGTCGCCGAGCGTGCCCTTTGACTCGACGTTCTCGGGCAATACCGTGCAGATCTGTCCCGTCGGGGCCCTGACCGCCAAGCCCTACCGGTTCAGCGCGCGCCCGTGGGACTTAGAACAGGTGGAGAGCACGTGCACCACGTGCGCGCTGGGCTGTCGGGTGGCCGTGCAGTCCTCGGGCAATCGACTGACCCGCGTGCTCGGTGTCGACAGCGAACCGGTCAATCACAGTTGGCTCTGCGACAAGGGCCGCTTCACGCTCGACTCGATCGACGGGAACCAGGATTCGAGCGACCCCCTGAGCGTCTTGACGCGCATTCGCGAGCCCCTTATCCGGGTCGA
>DATLTW010000060.1:0-3264 GCA_035533495.1 Acidimicrobiales bacterium
GACGTGGAGGGATATGACGCCGCGGCCAAGGTGCAGATTCTCTCGTCCCTGGCCTTTGGGACGTCACTGTGTGGAGAAGAGATCGCGCGCGAGGGCATCACGGGAATCCGTCGCGTCGACGTCGAGTTCGCCCGTCGCTCGGGGTACGTCATCAAACTCCTCGGCGTGGCCGAGAGGGTGGGCCCCGCGGGGGTCTCGCGCCGCGTCCATCCGGCGATGGTCCCACTCGATCACCCCTTGGCCTCGGTGGCGGGGGCGACGAACGCGGTTTTCGTCGAAGGCGTGCGCAGCGGTCCCTTGATGTGGCTCGGTCAAGGCGCCGGCGGCGAGCCGTCGGCCACGGCCGTCCTGGGCGACGTGCTCGACGCCGCCAGAAACCGAGTCAGCGGCCGCCACGACGCGCCCTTTAGTGGCGACGCGTCCCTGTTCGCGGTCGAGGTCGGCGAGCTCACGAGCGCCTTTTACCTCAGCGTCGACGTCATCGATCAACCCGGCGTGTTGGCCGAGGTGGCGGGCGTCTTTGGCCGCCACGACGTCTCGATTCAATCGATGGAGCAGTCCGGTTACGGCGATGAGGCCCGACTTTCGTTTCTCACTCATAACGCACTGAGCAGTGACGTCAGTGCCACCGTGCAAGAGTTGACCTCTCTTAAGTCGGTGGACGCCGTGGGCGCGTGTCTGCGCGTCATCGAAGGAGGTGGCGCGTGAGCGCCTGGCGGGGAATCCTTCACGAGTACGCGGACTGGCTCGATCTTGAGGGCGTGAGCGAGGTCGTCACCCTCCGCGAAGGCAACACCCCGTTGCTGCGTGCCGATCGGCTCTCCGAGCGCCTCGAAGCCGACATATGGCTCAAGTGCGAAGGGATGAACCCCACCGGATCGTTCAAGGATCGCGGCATGACGATGGCGATTACCAAGGCCAAGGCCAAGGGGGTGAGAACCGTCGTTTGCGGATCGACGGGCAACACCTCGGCCGCGGCCGCCGCCTACGCCGCCAAGGCCAACATGGAGTGTGTGGTGCTGGTGCCCCAGGGCAAGATCGCCCAGGGCAAGTTGGCCCAGGCCATGGTGTATGGCGCGAAGGTTCTCGAGATCCGTGGCAACTTCGACCAGGCGCTCAACTTAGCCAGAGAGCTCACTCAGCACCTGCCGATCACCATCGTCAACTCGATCAACCCCGACCGGATCGAAGGTCAAAAGACGGGCGCCTTTGAGATCGTGGACGAGCTGGGCAAGGCGCCCGAGATCTTGTCGATACCCGTGGGCAACGCCGGGAACATCACCGCGTACTGGCGGGGCTTCACCCAGTACCACTTCGCCAAGCGCTGCGCCACGCTGCCCAAGATGTGGGGCTTCCAGGCGGCCGGCGCGGCGCCCATCGTCCTGGGTCGTCCCGTCGAGAACCCCGAAACCATCGCCACGGCGATCCGTATTGGCAATCCCGCGAGCTGGGTGCCGGCCCTAGAAGTGATACATGAGTCACTGGGTGACATTCGTGCGGTCACCGACGAAGAGATCATTGACGCCTACCACTACGTGGCGCGTTATGAGTCGGTGTTCTGTGAACCGGCGTCGGCTGCGTCGGTGGCGGGTCTATTGAAGTTTGGCGTCCCCCAGGGCGTGACCGTGGTGTGCGTGTTGACGGGCAACGGTCTAAAGGACCCCGACACGGCCGTGGAATTGAGCGCGGCGCCCGACGTGGTGGACGCGTCCATCGACGCCCTGCTGGGCGAACTTTCGCACATGTTTGCATCGGCGCTTCGGTAGGCTACACTGTTGGTTGTCGTCCGTTCGGCGTTGCCGACGTAAGGAATATTCTCCGAGACGACTTTTCCCGATTTTCTTCTCCGCCCTGTGGCATCGTTGCGGGCGGCGAGAAAGGAATTTTCATGGCTATTAAGCCTTCCCCAGACCGTTCAGATCTCGAGTCCAAGACTCGCGAAGATCTCCAAACGATCGCCAAAGTCAAAGGCGTCGACGCTCCCGCTCGCGCCACCAAAGCTGTACTCATCGAGGCCATCATGAGCGACCCACCCGATTCGCCCGATTCGCCCGACTCTTCCAGTACCCCTGAGTCGCGCGCCGTGCGTTCTCGTCGCACCGTCGCTACCCCCGACGACGACTTTGGTGACCTACTCGGTGAGTTCGTCGCCGACGCCAAGCCCGAGACGGCGTCGCCCCCGACGAGCGTGCCGGGTGAATCCGTGCCCGTCTCGGAGCGCTCCGCCGCTCGCCAGTTCAATCAACCTCGAACCGAGCGCCAACCCCGCGAGTTCTCGAACGACTCGAATAACCGCAGTCGGCGCAATCGGCGCAATCGCAGTGGCCGTGAGCGCTTTGGCGGTGAAGCCATGCCCAACGCCGATCAGCCCTACGCCGGGGAACTGGTCGAAATCGAGGGACTGCTCGATCTAAGAGACGACGGATACGGCTTCTTGCGCACCAAGGGCTATCACGCCTCGCCCAACGACGTCTACGTCTCGATCAATCAGGTTCGCCGCTACCACCTGCGCAAGGGCGACTCGATCGTTGGGGGATTTCGACCCGCGGCGAGTAACGAGAAGTACCCCGCTCTGTTGCGCGTGGACAGCGTCGCGGGCCTCGATCCCGAGGTGGCGCGCCTGCGCCCACGCTTTGAGGACCTAACGCCGCTCTTTCCCGACGAGAAGCTCAACCTCGAGACCAACGAGGGCAAGATGGATCCCACGCCGCGTATCGTCGACCTCCTGTCGCCCATCGGCAAGGGCCAGCGCGGACTCATCGTCTCGCCGCCCAAGGCCGGCAAGACCACGATCATGAAGCAGATCGCCCAGTCGATCGAAGCGAACAACCCCGAGGTCCACCTGATGGTGCTGCTCGTGGACGAACGGCCCGAAGAGGTCACCGACATCCGCCGCAGCGTCAAGGGCGAGGTCATCTCCTCGACCTTCGACCGTCCGGCCGAAGAGCACACCCACGTCGCCGAGCTGTGCATCGAGCGGGCCAAACGGCTCGTCGAGCAGGGCCGCGACGTCGTGATCATCTTGGACGGCATCACCCGACTGGCCCGCGCTTACAACTTGGCCGCCCCCGCCACGGGACGCATCATGTCCGGTGGGGTGGACTCCGGCGCGCTCTATCCGCCCAAGAAGTTCTTTGGCGCGGCCCGCAACATCGAAGAGGGCGGATCGTTGACCATTCTCGCCAGCGCCCTCGTCGAGACCGGTTCGAAGATGGACGAGGTGATCTTCGAAGAGTTCAAGGGCACCGGCAATATGGAACTACG